>CAYPJK010000066.1:0-3683 GCA_964411025.1 uncultured Nevskia sp. | reverse complement strand
GACATTCGAGGCGATGCGGGCGATCACTTCGGTGGCGCGGATCGGCTTGGTCACGTAGTCGATGCCGCCGGCCTGGAAGCCCTGCACCACGTGCTCGCTGTCAGTCAGGCCGGTCATGAACACCACCGGGATCGGCCGGGTCGACAGATCGGCCTTCAGCCGCCGGCAGGTCTCGAAACCGTCGAGGCCCGGCATCACCGCATCGAGCAGGATCAGGTCCGGCGGCTGGCGGCGTGCCGATTCCAGCGCTGCCAGCCCGCTGGTGGCGACGCGCACCGTGTAGCCGGCGGCATCGAGCGCGTCATGCGCCACGGCCAGATTCTCGGCGACATCGTCGACGATCAGGATGGTCGCGCCGACGGCGGGCAGCTGGCGGTTCATCGGGCCTCCATGCCGAGTGCGCGCAGGTAGTCGGCGAGCTGGAAGGCCTTGACCGAGGCGCGCAGCTTGCGTGTCTGGCGGTGGTAACGGCTGTCGAGGCGGTCGATCTCGTCGAGCTTGCTCAGGATGCCGCGGACATGGCCGAGCGCGCCGAGTTCGCGCAGCGACTGCGCCAGGTGATCGGGCAGGGCGTCGTCGTCGGGCGCAATCGTCGCTGCTGCCGGACCGGCGATCCAGACCAGCCCGAGCGCGTCGCGGATGCGGTCGAGCAGCAGTGCGACACCGACCGGCTTGACCAGGTAGTCGCGCGGCGCGATGCCGGCGGCGGCGGTGCGGCCGGCTTCGAAGGCATCGGCGGAAATGATGATGATCGGCAGGTGCGGATGGCCGTTCTGCGCTTCGTTGGCGCGCAGCAGGCGAGCCGTTTCCCAGCCGTCGATGCCGGGCATGCCGATGTCCAGCAGGACGAGGTCGGGCCGCACATGGGCCACCTGGCGCAGCGCCTCGATGCCGGAGGCGGCTTCGCTCAGCTCGAAGCCGAGCGGCTCCAGCACGTTGATCAGCAGGCGCCGGTCGACGGCTTCATTGTCGACCACCAGCAGGCGCCGGCGCGGCCCGGCATAGCCGCTGATGTCGGGCAGCGCAGCCGACAGCGGCGCGCGCGGCTCGCGCACCTCCGGCAGGAACAGGCGGATCTCGAAGCGGCTGCCGGCGCCGGGCGTGGAGTCGACGGTCATCTCGCCGCCCATCAGGCTGGTCAGCATCTTGGCGATGGTCAGACCCAAGCCGGTGCCGGGCTCGCCGCTGGCGGCCACCTGGCTGCCGCGCTCGAACGGCTGGAAGATGCGGTCGATCTCGTCGGCGGGAATGCCGATGCCGGAGTCGCGCACTTCGAAGGTGGCGATGTCGCCGCGCCAGCGCAGCCGGAAGCTGACGCCGCCGGTCTCGGTGAACTTCACCGCGTTGCCGACGATGTTGATCAGGATCTGGCCGAGGCGTTTCTTGTCGGCGCGCACCACGGCCGGCACCTTGCCCTGCTCGTCGTAGACGAAGGTGATGCCCTTGTTGTGCGCCTGCAGCCGGAACATGCCGACCGTCTGGGCGAGGAACTCCGGGAAGCGCAGTTCGTCGATGTCCAGCGCCAGCTTGCCGCTTTCGATGCGTGCGATGTCGAGCAGGCCGTCGACCAGCGACAACAGGTGATCGCCGCTGCGGCGGATCACGTTGACGGCATCGCGCCGGGCCGCCGGGATGCTCGGATCGTGCTGCAGCATCTCGGCGTAGCCGAGAATCGAGTTCAGCGGCGTGCGCAGCTCGTGACTGATGCCGGTGACATAGCGGCTCTTGGCCTGGTTGGCGCGGTCGGCCGCGCGCTTGGCGGCCTGCAGCTCGATGTCGGTCTTCCTGTGTGCCTCGATCTCGCGCATCAGCAGCGCGGTCTGGCGGTTCGATTCCTCCTGCGCCACGCGGCGGCTCTCGCCGTTCAGCACCAGCCACCAGCAGAGCACGGCGGCGATCACCACCAGCACCGCGTAGAGCTTCAGGAAGCCGGCCTGCAGCGCTTCCTGCAGTGCGGCGTCGCTGGCCACCAGCAGCGAGGATTCCTGCACCCAGATCAGCGCCAGCGCCGCGCCGAGCACGCCGGACACGATGCCGAACAGCAGCAGGTAATGGCCGAGGCGCGAATCGAGCCGCGCCGCCAGCGGAGTCGGCAGCAGCCGCTTCAGCGTGGCGTTGATCTGCTCGCGCAGGCTGGCGCCGGGTTTGCAGGCATCGTGGCAGCGGGCGTCGAGCGAACAGCACAGCGAGCAGATGTTGCCGCGGTAGGCCGGGCACAGCGCCATGTCCTCGCGCTCGTAGACCTTTTCGCAGATCACGCAGCGGTGCTCGGCGGCGGCGTTCAGCGCGGCATCCGGCTGCCGCGCCAGGTAGTAGCGGCCGCGCGTGGCGAAGGCGATCAGCGGCGCGCCGACGAAGGCGGCCAGCAGCGCGATGAACGACGAGAACGCCTGTGCCAGCGGGCCGAACACGCCGGTGAACGCGGTGATCGACAGCGCCGAGGCGATCACCATGCTGCCGACGCCGACCGGGTTGATGTCGTACAGGTGGGCACGCTTGAACTCGATGCCCGGCGGCGACAGACCGAGCGGCTTGTTGATGACCAGGTCGGCCACGATCGCGCCGACCCAGGCGATGGCGACGTTGGAGTACAGGCCGAGCACCTGCTCCAAAGCCTTGAACACGCCGAGCTGCATCAGGATCAGCGCGATCGCCACATTGAACACCACCCAGACCACGCGGCCGGGGTGGCTGTGGGTGACACGGGCGAAGAAGTTCGACCAGGCCAGCGAGCCGGCGTAGGCGTTGGTGACGTTGATCTTCAGCTGGCTCAAGACCACCAGCAGCGTCATCGCGCCCAGTGCGACGGCTGGCGAATCGAACACATAGCCGAAGCCGATGCGGTACATCTCGGTCGGCTCCAGCGCATTGGCCTGCGGCACGCCGGCCCGCAGTGCGATGAAGGCCAGGAAGGCACCGCCCAGCAGCCGCACCGCGCCCATGCCGATCCAGCCCGGCCCGGCAACGATCAGGCAGGCCAGCCAGCGGCGGCGGTTGTCCTGCGTGCGCTCCGGCAGGAAGCGCAGGAAATCCACCTGTTCGCCAATCTGCGTGACCATCGCCATCAGCACGCTGGCGGCCGCACCAAACTGGATCAGCGAGAACGCCTTGCTGCCGCCCGGTGCTGCGAAATCGGGCAGCTCGCGTGCCAGTTCCGGCGCCTTCCAGATCACGAAGAGAAAGGGCAGGACCAGCAGCACCAGCCACACCGGCTGGGTCCAGGCCTGCAAACGGGAGATCAGCGTGATGCCGTGGGTCACCAGCGGAATCACCACCAGCGCGCAGATCAGGTAGGCCGGCGTCAGCGGAATGCCGAAGCAGAGCTTCAGCGCCAGCGCCATGATCGTGGCTTCCAGCGCGAAGAACAGGAAGGTGAACGAGGCGTAGATCAGCGAGGTGATCGTCGAGCCGATGTAACCGAAGCCCGCACCGCGGGTCAGCAGATCCATGTCGACGCCGTGCTTGGCGGCGTACCAGCCGATCGGCAGGCCGGTCAGGAAGATCACCAGGCTCACCGCCGCGATCGCCCAGGCGGCATTGGTGAAGCCGTAGGACACCAGCAGCGAGCCGCCGATTGCTTCCAGCAGCAGGAACGAGATCGCGCCGAACGCGGTATTGGCCACCCGGAACGCGCTCCACTTGCGGGCCGAACGGGCGGTGAAGCGCAGCGCGTAGTCCTCCAG
>CAYPJK010000065.1:0-10268 GCA_964411025.1 uncultured Nevskia sp. | reverse complement strand
CAGCGCTGCGCTGCTCGCCAGCCGACCGTCGTTGCATGGTCCGAAACCGCGCCGCCTGCCCGCCATCGCCGGCCAGCCTCCCGATCCGTCGCGCCGGCCACCGGGCTGCGCTTTCGCGCCCCGATGCGCGGCGGTCCGGCCGTCCTGCCGGACGGAGGCACCCACGCTCCAGATCGACGGCCAGCGCGCCTGGGCCTGTCCGGTCGTCGCGGCCGGAAACCAGCGCGGAACTGGCGTCGAGGAGTGCAACGGGGCATGACGTGCCGATACGTCGGCCCCTATAATGCGGGAGTTTTGCGGCCGTCCAGGCCAACTCCCTGAATCCGCTTGTTTCAAGCACTCGAAAGGTCGCACATACATGAGCAATGAAGGTGTCGATGGCAACCGCCGTCGCTTCCTCACCGCTGCCACCTCGGTCTTCGGCGCTGCTGGCGCTGCGGCCGTGGCCTGGCCGTTCCTCGCTTCGCTGAAGCCCTCCGCCCGCGCCCGGGCGCTCGGTGCCCCGGTGATCGCCGATATCTCGACGCTCGAGCCGGGCATGCGCGCCACTTACCTGTGGCGCGGTCAGCCGATCTGGATCGTGCGTCGCACGCCGGAGATGCTGGCCAGCCTCGAGAAGGTGGCCGGCCAGCTGGTCGACCCGGATTCGACGACGCCGCAGCAGCCGGCTTACATCACCGACAAGTCGCGTGCGCTGAAGCCGGAATTCATGGTGATGAAGGGCGTCTGCACCCACCTGGGCTGCTCGCCGATCCTGCGTGCCGACCATCCGGCGCCGGAAATCGACACCAACTGGCAGGGCGGCTTCTTCTGCCCTTGCCACGGTTCGAAGTTTGACCTTGCAGGACGCGTCTACAAGGGCGTGCCGGCACCGACGAACATCGTCGTGCCGCCCCATCGCTATGACGGCGACACCGTCGTGGTGATCGGCGAAGACCCCAAGACCGCCTGACGCCGGCACCATCGGCTGGGCCGGTCACCGGACCCCAGCCTGGAGCCGAGCCCAAGTTTTCCCTTTCTCACGGATAGTTCGCCATGGCCATCACGCCTAACCCGTACAAGACAACCGGCGCGCTCGGTTGGATCGACGACCGCTTCCCGCTGACCAAGATGTGGAAGGAGCATCTGTCTGAGTACTACGCGCCGAAGAATTTCAACTTCTGGTACTTCTTCGGCTCGCTGGCCCTGCTGGTGCTGGTCAACCAGCTGCTGACCGGCATCTTCCTGACGATGCACTACAAGCCAGGCGCCGAAACGGCGTTCGACTCGGTCGAATACATCATGCGCGACGTGCCCTGGGGCAACGTTATCCGCTACATGCATTCCACCGGTGCATCGGCGTTCTTCGTCGTCGTGTTCCTGCACATGTTCCGCGGCCTGATGTACGGCAGCTACCAGAAGCCGCGCGAGCTGATCTGGGTATTCGGCGCGCTGATCTTCCTGGTGCTGATGGCGGAAGCCTTCTGCGGCTACGTGCTGCCGTGGGGCAACATGAGCTACTGGGGCGCGGCGGTGATCATCAACCTGTTCGGCACCATTCCGTTCATCGGTCCGGACCTCGTGGTCTGGATCCAGGGCGATTTCGTGCCGTCGGACGCCACGCTGAACCGTCTGTTCTCGATCCACGTCATCGCGCTGCCGTTCGTGCTGGTCGGCCTCGTCGTCGCCCACATCCTGGCGCTGCATGAAGTCGGCTCGAACAACCCTGACGGCGTGGAGATCAAGAAGAACAAGGACCCGGCCACCGGCATCCCGAAGGACGGCATCCCGTTCCATCCGTACTACACGGTGAAGGATCTGGTCGGCGTCGCCGGCTTCCTGATCGTGTTCTGCGCGGTGATCTTCTTCATGCCGGACGGTGGCGGCTACTTCCTGGAAGCGCCGAACTTCACCCCGGCCAGCCCGACCAACACGCCGGAACACATCACGCCGGCCTGGTACTTCGGCACCTATTACGCGATGTTGCGCGCCACGCCGTCGTTCGCCGGCACCCAGATCTGGGGCGTGATCGTGATGGGCGCAGCGGTCGTGATCCTGTTCTTCGTGCCCTGGCTCGACAAGTCGAAGGTCAAGTCGATCCGCTACAAGGGCATGCTGTCGAAGGTCGCGCTGGCGGTCTTCGCGGTGAACTTCGTGATCCTGAACTACTACGGCCTGCAGCCGCCGAGCGCGACGGTCCAGCTGATCTCGCAGATCGGCACGATCATCTACTTCGCATTCTTCCTGCTGATGCCGTGGTACTCGGCGAATGAAAAGACCCTGCCCGTGCCGGATCGCGTGACCGAATGAACCTGCTCATGAACCAGACCTTGAACCGTCTTGCCCGCGCAGCCGTGGTGGCTGCCGGTGCTCTCGTCGCGAACCTTGCCGGTGCCAATGCTGGCGCGGAGCTGCTGCACTTCTCGGCCGATTCCGCCAACACGGCGTCGGTGCAGCGTGGTGCGCGCAACTTCATGGCCTACTGCTCGGGCTGCCATTCGCTGAAGTACCTGCGCTACAACCGGCTCGGCGAAGACCTCGGCATTCCGGACGACGTGCTGAAGAAGAACCTGATGTTCACCAGCGACAAGCCGGGCGATCCGATCAAGATCGCCATGCCGGCCGCTGCCGAGCAGTGGTTTGGTCGCGTGCCGCCGGACCTGTCGCTGGAAACGCGTGCGCGCGGCGCCAACTGGGTTTACACCTACCTGCTGAGTTTCTACCTCGACGAATCGCGTCCGCTCGGAGTCAACAATACCGTGCTGGCCGGTGCTTCGATGCCGCACGTGCTCTGGGAACTGCAGGGCTGGCAGAAGAAGGCCGAGCACAAGGCGGAAGGCGAGCATGGCGGCGACCACCACGGTGGCAGCGCGTTCGAGAAGGTCACCGACGGCAGCCTCAAGCCGGCGGAGTACGAAGCCTTCGTGGCTGATCTCGTCAATTTCCTCGACTACGCCTCGGAGCCGGGCAAGCAGGCGCGCATCTCGCTGGGCCTGAAAGTCATGCTGTACCTGCTCGGCCTGCTGGTTCTGACCTACCTGCTGAAGAAGGAATTCTGGCGCGACGTGCATTGAGCACGTTGACGTCCCGAAGCTTCAGGCCGCCATCGCGCAGGCGCTGAAATGGCCCTGCGCATGCGTGCCCGCGTTCCGATGCCCCCCGTCAAGCCCGCCGCCAACGCGGGCCTGACCTTGTATGTCGCCCCGGATTCGCCGGATAGCGACTGGGCGAGGCTGGTGCTGGCCGAGAAGGATGTCGACACGGCGGTGGTGAAGGCGATCACGCCGGGCCGCGTCGACGAGGATTTCCTCGTGTTGAATCCCGCGCAGTCGCTGCCGACGCTGGCGGATCGCGAAGGGGTGATTTCCGGCGCCCGGGTGATCGTCGAGTATCTCGATGAGCGTTATCCGCACCCGCCGCTGATGCCGCAGGACCCCGCCGGCCGTGCGCGGGTGCGAATGAATGCCCAGCGGATCGAGCAGGAGCTGTTTCCGCTGGCAGCGGCACTTGCCGGCGCCGGCGGTGAAGCGACGGCGGCCCGCAAGCAACTGCTGGACGGATTGAAGGCCGGCGCGCGCTTCTTCCCGGCCCGCGGTCACATGCTGGGACCGGAATACTCGCTGGCCGATACCGCCTGGACGGTACTGTTGCGCCGCGTTCAGGCGGCTGGCCTGGCGCTGCCGCCGGAAGCGGCGAGTGTCACCGCCTACGCCACGCGGATGTTTGCGCGAGCCGGCTTCCAACGCTGTTTCCACCCTGCCGCAGCGACGCCGGCCAGCGCATCGCGCCGCCGCGTCTGAAGGTTTCCGTTCGATGGCCCAGCCCTCCAAGTCACGTCGTCCGTACCTGATTCGCGCGATCTACCAGTGGACGCTCGACAACGGCTTCACGCCGTACCTGCTGGTGGCGGCAGACCAGCCCGGCGTGACCGTGCCGCTGCAGTTCGTCAAGGACGGCCGCATCGCGCTCGACATCGGCGGCATGGCGGTTCGTGACCTGAACATCGACCACGATCCGATCTTCTTCTCGGCCCGTTTCGGCGGCCGCGCCCAGGACATCATCGTGCCCTGCAGCGCCGTGCTGGCGATCTACGCGCGCGAGAACGGAGAGGGCGTGGTGTTCGGCGAGCCGGAGACGCCGTCGACGACCGAGGACACGCCACCGCCGCCGCCGGAAGCGCCGAAGCCGAGCGGCCGGCCGAAGCTGCGGATCGTCAAGTCGGGCGAGCCGGACGCCTGAGTGCTGCGCGCCGGTTTCCGGCGCGACTTCAGCTTCCGGCCAGCCGATGGCTGCGCCGGCCGATCAGCGCCACCGCCACGCCGGCGCCGACAGCGATCACCAGGTTCGCGTACAGCGTCAGCCCATAGGTGACGAGCAAGGCGACGACGTCGATCGCCGGCGCGGTACGCAGCGTCGTCTGCAGCTTCGGCAGTTCCATCAGGTGCCAGGACACGCCAACCAGGATCGCCGCCAGCGCGCACATCGGCACCCGGGCCGCGAGTGGCCCCAACACCAGCAGGATCAGCAGCAGCACCACGGCATGGGTGATCCCGGCCAGCGGGCTGGTGGCGCCCATCCGCACGCTGGTCGCCGTGCGGCCGAGCGCGCCGCTGGCGGCCAGGCCGCCGAACAGCGGTGCCGCGATGTTGGCAAGACCCTGTGCCAGCAGCTCCTGGTTGCCGTCGTGTCGCGGATCGGTGACCCGCGCCGCGAGCAGGGATTCCAGCGCGCCGAGCAGGGCGATCGACAGCGCCGCCGGCAGCAGGCCCAGCAGCCGCGCGGGGCTGGCTTCCGGCACGGCCAGCACGGGCCAGCTGGGGGCGATCGCGCCATAGGTATCGCCGATGGTGCGCACACCCGCGAAGCCGAACTGCGCTTGCACGAGCGTTGCCGCGACCATTGCCAGCAACGGCCCGGGTAGCCGGCCGCAGCCGGGCAGGCGAGGGCCGTACTGCATCAGCAGCAGGCTGAAGCCGGCCAGCAGGGTGGTGGCGGGATGCGCGGCTGGCAGGGATTGCAGCAGGCCGCCGATGCGGACATGGAACGCCGCTGTCGGCGGCGCCGGCAGCCCGAGAAAGGCGGGCAGCTGGTTGGCGAGAATCACTAGCCCGATGCCGGACGTGAAGCCGAGGATCACCGCTGCCGGCACATGGCGGATCGCGCGGCCCATCCGGGCCAGGGACAGCAGGATCAGCAGCGCCCCGGCCATCGACCCGGCCAGCAGCAGGCCATCACGCCCGTGGCTGGCGGTGATGCCGGACAGGATGGCCACGAAGGCGCCCGTGGGGCCGGCGATCTGCACCCGGGTGCCGCCCAGCACGGAGACGATCAGGCCAGCGACCACGGCCGTGATCAGGCCCTGCTGCGGCGTGACGCCGGAGGCGATCGCGAAGGCCATCGACAGCGGCAGCGACACCACCCCGACCACCAGTCCGGCCAGCAGGTTCGCCGGCCAGTGCGATCGGCCAAACAGGCCGGCGCGCGCCGCCTCGACGATCGCGATCATCGCCGCTGCTGTCGGCCCAGCCGATGGCAGCGCGGTCTCCGGTCGCCACGGGTGGCGACCGGAGGCCGGCAGACCTCAGCGACGATTGCTGGCGAACTCGGTCCGGCAGGCGTTCATCAGCGCGCGACTGCCACTGGCGGAGTAGGCATCGAAGACTGCGCGGCGGCAGTAGGTGATCTCCGGCGCGTAGTTGCCGAGCGTCAGTGCCAGCGGCAGGTTCGGGTTGTTGATCGCCCGGAGGTAGTCACCGGCGAAGCCCGGCCGCGCCAGGATCTGGCGGATCACGATCAGTTCGCTGCGGGTATTGCCCCAGAGCTGCCAGTTGACGCCGGCGGCGCGGGTCGCGGTGCGCGGACGACCACTGGTGGTCGAGATCGCGTGCACTTCGTAGCCATCGGCCTGCGCCACGGCATCGCGATCGGCCACGCAGGACGCCACTTCCGAGGTGCCGAGGCCGTAGTGGCAGATCGAGGCGTAGCGGACGTCCGGCTCGCCATCGCTGCGCAGCAGCGGCGGCACCGGCGGGGCGCGGAACGGCAGGGTGCGGATCACCACGAGGTCGCCGAAGTTCTGCGACGAGGCGGCCCGCAGGTAGTTCGAATCACCGTTCGGATACAGCACGCGATCCTGCGCGCGGGTGATCGGTTCGAAGATGATGTCGCGCTTCGGCAGGATCGCCGGATTGACCGTCCGCGTGGTCTGCGACGCCGTTTCGATGCGATCGCACTGGCGGCGGTCCGGCGTGTTGGTGAAAGCGATCTGGCCGGTCGGGCCGCTGTAGAACAGGCGCGGAATCGGGGTGCTGCCGAAGGCGTCGGCACCCGGGTTCGGAAGGTAGATGCGGTAGATGATCTGCTTGGCGACACGGGTCGGGCTGGTCCGGTTGTCCGGCGCGCCGACGTACAGCGTGTTGGCTTCGCGGAAGGCCGCATTGGCAGGCGGATCGGCGTAGCGGAGCTTGACCGTGTAATCGGCGCCGTACGGTGCCGCCGGCACCAGCGCCACGTTCGGGTTCAGCGCGCCGCCCGCGGTCGGCACGATGCGGGCATCGGCGATCGCATCGATGCCGTCGCCGGCACGCGCGCCGTCGTAGGACTGCAGCGAGAAATAGCGCACCCGCGAATACAGGCCTTCGATCCGGATGCTCGCACCGTCCGGGATCGACAGCGGAATCTGCGCGATGCCGTAGGCCGCGTTGTCATCAAGAAAGCCGGTGTTGCGCTCCTTCGCGGTGTTGGTGACGAACGGGCAACCAACCGTGAGCCGGCCTGGCGATGACAGCAAGCCACCGCCCAGCAACTGGGCCGACGCGGGAATGCTGGCCGCGCTGGCGGCGAGGCCGACGACCGCCGTCAGCAGCGAGGGCAGCACGGCGCGCACCGTGCGCGAGGTATGGCGGAAAAGGGTTTCTTGCGTCATGGCGAAGCGATCTCGAAGAGTGGTGCGACAGGAAAATCGAGGTGGGCGAGTCGTCCGTGTTTCGCCGGGTACCGGATCGATGTTCCGGCCGTCATCCGGTGGGAACGTCGATCCGCGATGCTTGAGCTTGGGGACGCAGGTCAATCCACGGCACCGAGGCAAGCTCCACCGATCGTGCCCGGAAACGGGTGACCTGCCAAGAGTGTCAGGTGACGAAGCCGTCGGGCAACGCCTGCGAATGTCCCCGTGGCCGTTGTCGTCACCGCTGACGTCGTGGTCGCCGCTCGATGCGGAGCCAGCCCGAAAACGACGACGGCGCGGAAGACGGGAGTCTTCCGCGCCGTCAGCCGGCCGGGTGCCGGCTTACTCGAAGTGCTTGCCTTCCGCCGCCATCTTCACCAGCAGGGCTGCCGGCTTGAAGCGCGGTCCGTACTTGGCGGCCAGTTCCTCGGCCCGCTTGACGAACTTCGCCACGCCGTACGCATTGATGAACTGCAGCGCGCCGCCGTGATGCGGCGCGAAGCCCCAGCCGAAGATCGAGCCGATGTTGGTGTCGGCCACCGTCATGACGACGTTCTCTTCGAAGCAGCGGGCCGCCTCGTTGGCCTGCGCGAACATCATGCGGTCGATCATTTCCTGCTGGCTCAGTTGCTCGATTGCCAGCGGGAACGCCTGCGCCAGACCCGGCCACAGCTTCTTCTCACCCTTGGTGCCGGCTTCCGGATAGTCATAGAAGCCGCGGCCGGCCTTCTTGCCCGGACGATCCAGTTCCTTGACCATCTTCAGCACCACCGGCTCGCTGGCCGAGGCCGCGTAGGTCTTGCCTTCCTCGGCGAAATCCTTGCGGGTCTGCTCCATGACGTGCAGCGACAGGCTCATCGACACTTCGTCCTGCAGCGCCAGCGGGCCGACCGGCATGCCGGCCTTCAGGCCCGCCATTTCGATCGAGCGCGGGTGCTGGCCTTCGGCGAGCAGCGCCAGCCCTTCGTTGACGTAGGTCGCGAACGAGCGGCTGGTGTAGAAGCCGCGCGAGTCGTTGACCACGATCGGCGTCTTCTTGATCTGCTGGACGTAGTCGAAGCCCTTCGCCAGCGTTTCCTTGCTGGTCTTCTCGCCCATGATGATCTCGACCAGCGGCATCTTGTCGACCGGCGAGAAGAAGTGCAAGCCGATGAAGTTCTCGGCCTTCGAGTGCGCCTTGGCCAGGCCGGTGATCGGCAGGGTCGAGGTGTTCGAGGCGAACACGACATCGGCGCCGAGCACCGCTTCGGTCTTCTTGGTGACGTCGGCCTTGATCGCACGATCCTCGAACACCGCTTCGATCACCAGATCGCAGCCGGCGAGGTCGGCGTAGTCTGTGGTCGCCTTGATCCGGTCGAGGAACACGCCCTTGCCGGCCGGGGTTTCACGGCCCTTCTTGATCGCCTTGTCGAGCAGGCCAGCCGAATACGCCTTGCCGCGCTCGGCCGCTTCGATCGTCGAGTCGAGCAGCACGCACTCGATGCCGACCTTGGCCGAGACGTAGGCGATGCCGGCGCCCATCATGCCGGCGCCGAGGATGCCGAGCTTGCTGACCTTCGACTTCGCGATGCCTTCCGGACGGGACTTGCCCTTGTTGATCGAGTTCAGCTGGAACCACAGCGTGCCGATCATGTTCTTCGAGACCTGGCTGACCACCAGGTTGGCGAAGTAGCGCGATTCGATGCGGCAGCCGGATTCGAAGTCGACGATGCCGCCTTCGTAGACGCAGCTCATGATGTTGGTGACCGCCGGATAATTGCCCTGCGACTTCGCAGTGGCCATCGACGGCGCGATCGCCAGCATCTGCACCACGGCCGGATGGCGCGAGTCGCCGCCCGGCCACTTGAACTTCTTGTCGTCCCACGGCTGGACCGGCTTCGGATTGGCGAGGCACCAGCTCTTGGCCTTGGCCAGCAGGTCGGCGCTGTCGGTCGCCAGTTCGTTGACGATGCCCTGCTGCTTCGCCGCTTCGGCGTTCAGTTCCTTGCCTTCGAGCATCAGCGGCAAGCTCGCCTGGATGCCGATCATGCGCGGCAGGCGCTGCGTGCCGCCGCCGCCCGGCAGCAGGCCGAGCTTCACTTCCGGCAGGCCGAACTTGGCCTTCGGGTCGGCGATCGCGACGCGGTAATGCGTGGCCAGGGCCATTTCCAGGCCACCGCCGAGCGCGGTGCCATTCAGCGCGGCGACGACCGGCCGGCCGAGCAGTTCCATCCGGCGCAGGATCTTCTTGAAAGCTTCCGCAGCGTCAAACGCCAGCTTCGGGTCGGTCATCAGGAACACGCCGTCGATGTCGGCGCCGGCGAGGAATTCCTTCTTGCCGCTGGTCACGATCAGGCCCTTGATCGCGGCATCGGCCTCGACCTTGGCGATGGCGTCGGCGAACGGCCCCATCAGGGCATCGCTCAGCACGTTCATCGGCCGGTCGGCCAGGTTCATCGTCAGGGTGGCGATGCCGTCGGCATCAACGGTCAGTTGCACTGCACTCATGTGGTTTCTCGATTGGATTCGGGGAGGGCGGCAGGCGCGGTCGCGTGCACGCCCGAGGGCCGGCGATCCCGCGCCAGGGGCGTCGGGGATCGCCGGACGCGCAGCGCGTCAGACGCGCTCGATGATCGTGGCGATGCCCATGCCGGCACCCACGCACAGACTGGCCAGGCCGACCTGCTTGTCGGTCCGCTCCAGCTCGTCGAGCAGGGTGGCGAGGATGATGCAGCCGGTGGCGCCCAGCGGATGACCCATCGCGATCGAGCCGCCGTTGACGTTGACCTTGTTCATGTCGATGTCGAGTGCTCGCGCAGCCTTCATGACCACGGCGGCAAAGGCTTCGTTGATCTCGAACAGGTCGATGTCCTTCACCGACATGCCGGCCTTCTTCAGTGCCTTCTGCGCGGCCGGAGCGATACCGGTCAGCATGATGGTCGGCTCCGAGCCGATCACCGCCACCGAGCGGATCCGTGCCCGCGGCTTCAGCCCGAGCTGCTGGCCCTTGGCTTCGGAACCGATCAGCATCAGCGCCGCGCCGTCGACGATGCCCGACGAATTGCCGGCGTGGTGGACGTGATTGATCTTCTCCAGCGTCGTGTACTTGCGCAGCGCGGTCGAGTCGAAGCCCATCTGGCCCATCTGCTCGAAACTCGCCTTCAGACCGGCCAGCGCTTCGACGGTGGTCGAGCCGCGCACGGTCTCGTCGTGGTCGAGCACGATCATGCCGTTGAGGTCGCGCACCGGCACCACGGTCTTGGCGAAGCGCTGCTCGGCCCAGGCCTTGGCGGCCAGTTGCTGCGAACGGACGGCGAAGGCGTCGACGTCCTGACGGCTGAAGCCTTCCAGCGACGCGATCAGG
>CAYPJK010000064.1:0-10298 GCA_964411025.1 uncultured Nevskia sp. | reverse complement strand
GCAAGAGCCTGCATGCGGCGATCGGCGGCACCGCCTGGGTGGTCGCCGCGCTGCTGTACGGGCTGGCGTCGCTGAACGGCACGTCGCCGTCGACCGCCGTCGTGGTGCTGTCGTCGGCGTTCGTCGCGATCGGCTGCTGGGGCTGGCTCAAAGCGTTCCGCTGAGCCGCGCATGCACGATCGCCGCGACCTGACGCCGCCCGGCCCCTCGGCCGACGAGGTTCGCGCGCTGGTGGCCTTCGTCGACAAGACCGCCTGGTGGCTCGACGACTGCCTGACCATTCCCGGCACCCGCTTCCGCTTCGGGCTTGATGCGATCGTCGGCCTGATTCCGCTGGCGGGCGATGCGCTGGCGCTGGGCGTGTCGGCGCTGACCATCACCCGCGCCGCGCGCGCCGGCGTGCCGCGCGGGCTGCTGCTGAAGATGGGGCGCAACGTCGTGATCGACTTCGCGGGCGGCCTGCTGCCGGGCATCGGCGATGTCTTCGACGCGGTGTTCAAGTCGCACCGGCGCAACTTCGAGCTGCTGCGCAAGGCGTACGCGCCGATGCTGGCACCGATGCCGCCGCGCCGCCGGGCGCCGCTGTGGCTGCGGCTGGCCGGTGCGATCGCCATCGCCGCGATCGGCTACGGCCTGTGGAAGTTCGTGCGCGGCTGAAAACGACAACGCCGGCGCAAGGCCGGCGTCGTGCGCAGCAGCGGTGATTCAGCGCCCCTGGGTGATGCTCATGCCCTTCAGCAGGTTCAGCGCCTCGTACAGCTCGTAATCGTTGACAGCGAGATCGGCGACGTTGATCGGCTCCGGCTTGCCGTCCTTCTTGTCGTCCTTCTTCTCGTCCTTGGCCTTGTCGGCCGCCTTGTCGTCAGCCTTGGCATTCGGGTTGTCGAGCCGGCCCTTGAGGTCGGCCTCGTGCACACCTTCGCCCAGTTCGGAAGGATCGAGCTTGGAGATCTTCAGCGGCTGGATGGTGACGTCCGGCACGATGCCTTCGGCCTGGATCGAGCGGCCGCTCGGCGTGTAATAGCGCGCCGTGGTGATCTTGATCGCCGAATCGTTGTTGAGCGGCAGGATGGTCTGCACCGAACCCTTGCCGAAGGTCTTGGAGCCGATCAGCACGCCGCGCTTCTGGTCCTGCAGCGCGCCGGCAACGATTTCCGCCGCCGAGGCCGAGCCGCCGTTGACCAGCACCACCAGCGGCTTGCCGTCGAGCGCATCGCCAACCGAGGCGTCGAAGGCGCGGGTCGAGTCGGCGTCGCGGCCCTTGATGCTGACGATTGCACCCTTGTTCAGGAACTCATCCGACACGTCGACCGCCGCCGTCAGCAGACCGCCCGGGTTGTTGCGAAGGTCGAGCACCAAACCTTTCAGCTCGCCTTCCTTCTTCAGCTTGGCCAGTTCCTCGGACAGGTTCTTGCCGGTGGTCGCGGTGAACTGGGAGATGCGCACATAACCGAAGCCGGGCTCGATCGAGCGGCCGCGCACCGACGCCACCTTGATGTAATCGCGCTTGAGTTCCAGCACCAGCGGCGCCGGCTGGCTTTCACGAACCAGGGTCAGCACGATCTTGGTACCGGGGTCGCCGCGCATCTTGGTGACGGCATCCTGCAGCGTCAGGCCCTTCACCGGCGTGTCGTCGATCTTGACGATCAGGTCGCCGGCCTTGACGCCGGCCTTGGCCGCTGGCGTGTCGTCGATCGGCGACACCACTTTCACCAGCCCGTTTGACAGCTGCACCTCGATGCCCAGGCCGCCGAACTTGCCGGTGGTCGAGGCGTTGAGATCCTTGTACTCGGCCTTGTCGAGGTACGACGAGTGCGGGTCCAGCCCGGCCAGCATGCCGCGCACCGCGTTCTCGAGCAGGGTTTCATCCTTGACCGGCTCGACGTAGTCGCTCTTCACGCGGTTCAGGATCTCGACGAAGGTCTGCAGATCCTTCAGCGGCAGCGCCTCGGCCGGGGCCTGCTTTTCGGCGAATACGCCGTGGGTCAGCGTGGCACTGACACCGAAAACGACGCCGGCCAGCAGGGCCAGGGAAACGCGGGTCGAGGAGGACATGGTGAACGGGGTCTGGATGGGAAATGGAGGCGTGATCGGGCCACAAATTCAGGCGCTGTAACGGTCTTTTCCGAATGTATCACAGCACCGGAAACAGACCCCTGCCGCCTGCCATCGTTCTTCCTGCAAGGCGTTTTTGCCGGCTGCCGAGCGGCCTGCGGCATGTCCTCAAGGGCCGAGCCAGTCCTCGGGATCGACCGGTTCGGTGCCGCGCCGCACCTCGAAGTACAGCCCGCTGCGCTCGTAGCCGCCGGTGCTGCCGGCGCTGGCGATGACCTCGCCGGGCTTCACCTGATCGCCCGCCGTCGCACTCACTGCAGCGTTGTGGCCGTAGAGCGTGAAGAAGCCCTTGTCGTGCTCCAGCACGACAATCAAGCCATAGCTGGACAGCCAGCCGACATAGGCGACCCGGCCGCCGGCGCTGGCCCGGACCGGCGCGCCTTCGGTTGCCGCGATCCACAGGCCTTTCCACTGCAGGCGGGTGTCGAGCTTGGCGTCGCCATAGCGGGCCAGCAGATTGCCGCGCAGCGGCCAGGCGAGCACGCCGCGCATCTTCGGGAACGGCTTCTGCGGTTTGCTGGCAGCGTCCTTGCCGGGCTTGCGGACGGGCGGCGGGATCGCCGCCAGCGCCTCGCGAAGCTGCTTGAGCAGCGCCTGCAGTTCCTGTTCGTTGTCCTTGAGCGACTTGAGCCTGGCGCCTTCGTCAGCGATCTGCGCGTCCAGCGCCGCCACCGCCGTACGCCGTTGCTGGCGATCCGCTTCCAGGCCGGCCAGTGCCCGCTGTCGATCGGCCTGCAGCTGCTTGAGAGCGAGGCGCTCGGCATCGAGCTTCTGCTGCTCAGCCTCGACGGCGGCGATCTCGACGTGAATGCCGTCGATCTGCCGGGCGCTGGCCCGGTTCAAGGCGTCGAAATAGGTCAGCAGGCGCGGCACCCGGTCCGGCTCCTGCTGGGCCAGCACCAGCGCCGCCGTGCCGCCCTGCCCAGCGATATAGGCCGAGCGCACCTGCTCCGCCAGCCGGCGGCGCGCGGCGTCAAGGCGCGTCTCGGCGGCTGCCCGGCTGGCGCTGGCGTCCCGCACCCGCTGCTCGGCGCTGGCGAGATCGGCGTTGAGCCGGGCCAGCGCCCGCTGGGCATCGGCGATCTTGCGCTCGGCGGCTTCGACCGCCGTGCGCTGGGTGCTCTGGGCGGCACGCGCGCGATCAATGCGCTGGTTGGCAGCCCCGATCCGGGCCCGGACCGCTTCCAGGTCCTGGGTGCCGGCCTTGAGCCTGCTGGCGGTTGCGCCGGCGGCCAGCGCCGCGCCGCCGGCCGCGAGCAGCCCCAGCACGGCGGCCAGCAGCCACGACCGCAGCGCCGCAGGTCGGGCCACGACCGCGACGCCTGACTTGCTTTCCGGGGGGGTCATCGGATGCGATAATCCCATTGCGACGCCCCCTTGTTCAACGCCCGGCTCCCCTTGATCAACCAACTTCTGCCTTTCGTACAGGCGCATCCGTTCCTGTTCATCGCACTGGCCCTGGCCAGCGCGGCCCTGATCGCCAACGAGGTGCACGGCTCGGTGACCGGCGGCAAACGCCTTGGCGCGCTCGAAGCGGTCCGCCTGATCAATGACCGCGACGCGCTGGTCGTCGACGTTCGTCCGGCCACCGACTACAAGAAGGGCCATCTTCTGAACGCCCTGAACATTCCGCTGGCCAAGTTCGGCGAGCGCGCTGCCGAGATCGGCAAGGACAAGTCGCGGCCGGTGATCGTCTACTGCGCGCTCGGCGCCAGCCAGGTCGAAGCCGCTGCCAAGCTGCGTGCGCTCGGCCATGCCGAGGTCTACCAGCTGAAGGGCGGTCTGAACGGCTGGATGTCCGCCAGCCTGCCGGTCACCGCCAAGTAAGGCCTTTCCCCACCGTAGCCGCCGCCCGAGGCGCGAGGTTGTTCCGATGAAGCCGGTCACCGTCTATTCGACCCGCATCTGCCCGTACTGCATGATGGCCAAGCGCCTTCTGACCCAGAAGGGCGTGCCGTACGAGGAAATCCTGATCGACGGCAACGAGCAGCTGCGCGTCGATCTGATGACCCGCACCGGCCGCCGCACCGTGCCGCAGATCTATGTCGGTGATCACCATGTCGGTGGCTTCGATGATCTGGCCGCGCTCGAACGCGCCGGCCAGCTCGACCCGCTGCTGCACGATGCCTGAAGCCCGGCGCCACGCCGCATCCCGCCTTTCTCACCGCAGTCCCAATCAAAAAATGAGCACTCCGAATCCCGTTCCGCCGTCCGCCCCGACCGTCGACGGCGCCCCCGCCCGCCAGGTCTTCCTGCAGCGTCTGTTTCTCAAGGACGCGTCGCTGGAAATGCCGAATGCGCCGCGCATCCTGACCATCGAGACGCCGCCGGCGATCGATGTGCAGGTCGGCACCGGCATCGACATGCTGGCCAGCGGCGTGTTCCAGGTGACCCTGCAGGTGACCGTCACCGCCAAGATCAACGAGGAAGTCGCGTTCCTCTGCGAGGTGCACCAGGCCGGCATCTTCCAGATGGCCAACTTCGCCGACCAGAACGAGCTGCAGCACGTGCTCGCCGCCTACTGCCCGAGCGTGATCCTGCCGTTCGCCCGCGAGGCGATCGCCAACCTGATCGGCCGCACCGGCTACCCGCCGGTCATGCTGCAGCCGATCAACTTCGACGCGCTGTACGCCCAGCATCTCGCCCAGCAGGGCGGTGCGGCAGCGCCGGCAGCGCCGACGGTCCAGTAAGCCGTTCCCGGCTGCGGTGCCGCGCCCTGGCGCGGCACCGCGCGTCTCCTTCCGAGGTCCGTCATGCCCGATCAGGCTCCGATCACCGTCCTCGGCGCCGGCGCCTTCGGCACCGCGCTGGCCATCCAGCTGACCCGTCGCGGCGCGCCCGGCTTCCTCTGGGGTCGCGACGCGACGACCATGGCGACGATGGAGGAAAGCCGGGAGAACGTGCGCTACCTGAAAGGTGTGGCGCTGCCGGCGAAGCTGGTTGCGACCAGCGACCTTGCCCGCGCCGTGCAGGCGTCCGGCGACATCGTCATTTCCACGCCCAGCCCCACCTTGCGGGAAACCTGCGAGCGGCTGGCGCCACTGCTGCGCGCCGGGCAGGGCATTGCCTGCGCCGCCAAGGGGCTGGAGCCGGGCAGCGGCCGGCTGGCCCATGAAGTGATCGGCGAGGTGCTCGGCAGCGAGCGCGCGATCGCGGTGATTTCCGGTCCGACGTTCGCGAAGGAACTGGGGCTGGGACTGCCGACCTCGGTGACCGTGGCCGCCAACGATCCGGCCTTTGCCGAACGGATGGCACTGCGCTTCCACGGCGACGGCTTCCGGGCCTACACGTCCGGCGACCTGGTCGGTGTGGAAATCGGCGGTGCGGCCAAGAACGTGCTGGCGATCGCGGTCGGCATTGCCGACGGCCTTGGCCTGGGCGCCAACACCCGGGCGGCGATGATCACCCGCGGCCTCAACGAGATCACCCGACTGGCCAGCGCGCTCGGCGCCGAACCCGCCACCCTGATGGGCCTCGCCGGTCTCGGCGATCTGGTGCTGACCTGCACCGACAACCAGTCGCGCAATCGCCGCTACGGCCTGCAGCTCGGCGAAGGTGCCTCACCGGAGCAGGCCAAGGCGGCGATCAACGGCGTTGTCGAAGGCGTGCGCGCCGCGCCCGAAGTGCTGCGGCTGGCGGCAAAGCTCGGGGTCGAGATGCCGCTGCATGAGATGGCGGGCGCGGTGATCGCCGGCACGGTCAGCCCGATCGAAGCGGTCAAGCGCCTGGCCGAACGACCGCAGCGGGCCGAGCTGGGCTGAATCAGCGGCCGGCGCGGCCGAGCCTGGCCAGCAGGGCATCGACCATCAGTGGCAGGCCGTTGCGCAGGCCGAGCACCGCCAGCCGCTCGCGGATCTGCCGGCGCTGGCCGTCGTCAGCAAGTAGCGCGGTCGTCGCGGCCGCCAGTGATTCCGCCGAAGGCTCGGCGGCGACGCACCAGCCGCGTTCGGCGAGATGGCGCACGCGATCCTGCTGATCGCTGCCCCCCAGCGGCACGGCAACGCAGGCAGCACCGACACTCAGGGCTTGCGGCAACGTGCCACCACCGCCGCCGGTGACCACCACCGCGGCACCGCGCATGCGCGCGATCAGCGCGCCCTGCTGCAGGCCGGGAATCCGCTCGACGCCGGGCTCGCCGTGCGGTTCGCGGCCGGCGTCGTCACCGACAGCGGCACCGCTCGTGATCACCTGAACCGCGATGCCTTCCCGCGCGGCCACCCGGCCCGCCGCTTCGGCGAATACGGCGCTGACGCTGCGGCCATCGATCCGATAGCCGCCTCCGCCCGGAACGAACAGCACGTAGGGAACCTTCGGCACCGCCGCTTCGTCGGCCGGCACAGGTTCGGCATAACAGACATCGAAGTGCAGCCGCCGGGTGCTGCTGATGGCCGCCAGCAGACGCTGCCGACGATCGAACGGCGGCTCGCCGAGGCGATATTGCTGGTGCCAGTGCTCATCCAGCCGCCACAGCCAGTCAACGCGAAAAGTCTTGCCAGAGGTACCCGGTTCGAAGGTGGCACAGACCACCGGAACACCCAGCCGATGACAGTGACCGAGCAACGACCCGCGGCAGGTCTGGTCGAACACCACGACGGTCGGTCTCAGGCGGGCGATCTCGCGGGCATGGAAGCGGGCGCGCTCGCTGTCCGGCAGATCGCTTTCGGTGTACGCGAACGGCAGCCGTACCCGCAGCGGGCAGGCCTGCGGCATCAGGAAATGGATGCCCACTGTGGCATCGCGAGCATGCAGCGCCTCGGCCACCGCCAGCAGCCGGTAGAACTCGCCGGTGCCGCCGCCCTGGTGCTGCGGCACGAACAGCACCGCGCGCGCACTCACGGCGTGGGGTCCAGCAGATCGGCGGCGGCATCGACGAACACCTGCAGGTCGAAGCCGTGCAGGCCGTCATCGCGGGATTCCGGCGCCACGAAGGCGCGGTGCTGGCCGGGGTCGTCCGGGAACCAGTTCTTCAGGTGATGGTTGGGCCGGAACCACGACACCGAGGGGGTTGCCGCGAGGCGTGCCACGTGCAGGCCGCCGGAATCCGGGCCGACATGCAGGGCCGCACCCTGCACGACCGAGATGAAGCCCGCGACGTCGAGCGTGCCGTCGAACGCGTACTCGGGCGTGAAGCCGATCCCGGCCAGGATCGCTGCCAGCTTGGCGCGGCCGCGCGCGGTGCCGTGGCCACTGACGACGAACGGCCGGCCCGGGAAGCGGGCGCGCAGGCGATCCCACAGCGCGATCATCTGGTCCAGCGGCAGATCGCGGCGGTCGTCGGTGGCGCTGGCACTCAAGTGCAGGTAACGGCCTTCGTCGGCCTCGCCGATGCCGGCCGCCCGGCGCAGGCCTGCGTCGATGGCGGCATGGAACTCCGGCCGCTCGCCGTGGAGGCCGAGCGCGTGGAACGCGTTCCAGCGCTGCCGGTACATCGGAATCTCGTGGAACGGGTGCTCGGCGACGACATCGAGCAGCCACGGCTGCCAGGACCAGCGCTTGTTCTCGTCGGCCTTGCGGGCGATGCGCAGCGGCGCACCGCTGAGGCCACCGAACGACACCGCGTGATTGCTGCTGGTGATGACGATCGCGACGTCGGCACGCAGCCGGCGCAGCTGGCCGATGAAGGCGAGATCGGCCTTGAGCCCCGCCTTGCGGTAGACGATCGGCCGGTCGATCCACGGCGTCAGCGGCCCATACAGGCCGGAGTTGCCGACCACGCACAGCTCCGCCTGCGGCGCGTTCTGCCGGATCAGCCACAGCGCCGGCAGGCTGTGGATGTGATCGCCGAGGCCGCCGAGATCGATCACCAGCACCCGGCGGGCGGCGGCGAGCGCGGCCCGGATGTCTCGCATCGGGGTCATCGGGTGGCCGGGAGGCAGTGCTTCAGTGCCTCGATGTGTTCGGCCCGGCGCAGGCCGTGCCGGGCGATGAAGCCGGGTGCCACCCGGCGCGGTGCAGCACAAGCCGCCTGCAGCGCGGCCAGGATGGCCGGCGCGCTGATTTCCGGCAGCTGGATCCCGTCATCCGGCCCCATCAGCTCGGCAACGCCGGCCTCGCCACCAATGATCGCCGGCGTGCCGCAGGCCAGCGATTCGGCAATCACCAGCCCGAACGGCTCGTAGCGCGACGGCAGCACCGTCCAGTCGACGGCGGCATAGAGCGCCGGCATGTCGTCAACGTAACCGAGCGGCGTCACCCGCGGTGGCAGCTGCTTGCGGGCTGCACGTCCGGCCACCAGCAGCCGGGCGCGGCGGTCGCCGAGCTGGGCAAAGGCGTCGAGCAGCGGCGCCAGGCCCTTGCGCTCGTGGTCCATCGACGGAAACACGAAGGCGATGTCGTCGGCCGCCAGTCCGAGCGCCTGCCGGGTGCGCGCGCGGCTGACGGCATCGCGCTGGACGAAGCGGGTGTCGTCGACCGGCGGGTAGATCACCCGGGTCTTGGCCGCAGCCTCCGGGTAGTAGCGGCCGATCTGCGCGGCCAGCGTGCGTGAATGCGCGACGACGACGGCGGCGCTGTCGAGCATCGACCGCTCCAGGCGCGTTTCGCTGCGGTCGTGCGCGGAATCGGGCCGGCCAAGTGCTGCGCAGTAACCCGGGTGGGCACCGCCATTGATCGCCAGATGCTGGCCACGCGTGCGCGCCAGCGAGATCACCAGCGGATAGCGCTCGGTCAGTTTCAGGCCGGCGATGCGCGAGGCGAACACGCGGTTGCGGAAGCGCCGCGGCAACGGCAGCGGCAGCAGCCGGAAAGCATTGGCGCCAATGGTCCGCGCCCAGTCGACATCGACCTCGCGGGCATAGACATCCACGGTGTCGCCGGCGGCCCGGAAGCCACGCACCAGATCGGCGAGATAGGACTCCATGCCGCCGCCGCGCCGGAGGCTGTAGTGGACGATCGCAACGTTCATCGGCGCAGCAGGCTCATCGGCCGCCCTTCAGCGCGATGCTCCGGGCAGCGCGGCGGGTGTTGCGGGTCCAGCGCGCATCCGGGTCGGCGCGGGCGCCGCGCAGCAGTTCGGCCAGACGCTCGAAGCGCGGCCGGGCGCGGTCGGCCAGCAGCGCATCGACCTGCTGCAGCCAGGCCACCGCCCGATGACCCAGCGACAGGTCGTCCGCGTACTCGGCAAACGCCGGCTCGCGGGCGAGCCGCGCCAGCACGTCGAGATGCTCGTCGCGGAAGCGCGGGCCGGTGCTGATGGTTTTCGATTCGCTGTGGAAGCGGAAATAGGCCAGCGTGTCGGCGAGGTAGCGCACGCGCGGGAAACGGTGCAGGTAGCGGATCAGCAGTTCGTAATCGAAGCGGAAGTGACTGCTGGTGTCGATGCCGCTGTCGATCATCGCCTGGCGGCGCATCCAGATCGCGGGCTGGTGCCAGCGGCAGCCGGACGGCAGCTGTTCGAGGATCAGCGCGCGCACATCGAGCTGCCGGCAGACCACCTTGCCGCGATTGCCGTGCGCATCAAACTGCTGGGTGACGCCGCCGATGAGATCGACCTCGCCCTGCTGGATCGCGGCCGCCACCGTCCACAGCGCGCCGGGGGCCAGCACATCGTCGGAATTGATCCAGATGAACCAGTCGCCGGTCGCCCGGTGCAAGCCTTTGAGGATCGCGTCGACCTGGCCGCGATCGCGCTCCGACACCCAGCCACTGAGTGCTGGGGCATAGTGCTCGATGATGCTGCGGCTGGCATCCGAACTGCCGCCGTCGATGACGAAGTATTCGAGCGCCGGATAACCCTGGCCGAGCACCGAGCGAATCGTGGTTTCCAGATAGGCCGCCTGGTTGTACGAGGGCGTCACCACGGTCAAGGTCGGCAGCGGATCGCGCAGGCCGGCGGGCCGCGGCGGCGGCGTTTCCGGCAGGCGCAGTCCGCGCGGGAGGAGCAGGGGCTTCAGGCGTTCGGGCAGCATCGGTGGCAAGGAAAGGACGGCGCGGGCGCAGGCCCGGGAGGCGGCAGCGGGACGGCCGGATGATCGTTCCTGCAAGCGGATTTATCGTACGGTAATTGCCGAAGCCGCCGCGACCGCCCCCTGCATGCCCCTTCACGCTCCCCGCAGCATTCTCGTCATCTGCATGCGCCGGCTCGGCGATGTGCTGCTGTGCACGCCGCTGATCGCCAGCCTGCGCCGTGCCTACCCGCAGGCGCGCATCGACGCACTGGTGTTCGAAGGTACCGAGGGTGTGCT
>CAYPJK010000063.1:8455-10356 GCA_964411025.1 uncultured Nevskia sp. | reverse complement strand
GCACGACAACGCGAACGGCGCGCCGCCCCCTGACGGGTGCCGGCCAGCCCGGCGATCGACCGCCTTGCCGCCGCCAGCTGCCCGCGCACGGTCGATGCCCGCGGCGCGACCCGGCCGTTCGACGGGGACCGAGACGGGATCGCCGCCTGCGATGCCGGCGCGCACGAGTTCAATGACCCGCTGGCGCGCTTCAATCCGCCGCGTGTGGACTTCGGCGCAACGCACCGGGACCGCCAGAGTTCAAGCTGTCACGTTGTCCAACATCGGTTCCAGCTCACTTCAGATCGACGAGATTGGCGTCCGCTCGGCGTGCTGCGCCGAAGCGTTCAGCGTGGTGTCGAACAACTGTCCGGCGCAGCTTGCGGCAGGCGATGTCTGCGTTGTCGGCGTGCAGTCCCGGCCGGCGACCTCGGGCTCGGCAAGCGGCCTTCTGCTGCTGCGTTGCAACGATCCACGCCGGTTGCGCGCGGCCGGAGATCAAGGCGGAAGCTCCGTTCCGGGCCGCTTTGTCGGTCTTGCCACGCAGAATGACGAGCGGCGTGCCGGACGGGCAACCAGCAGGCGAGCCGCGTCGCAGTGCCAAGCGGCTCGCAAAGCCAGATATGGCCTGCCAGCGATGACGCGATTATCGCCGGATTCCCGATAGGTCCATCGACGGCGTTTTGCCGGACGTACGGAAACCATCGGGGAGATATCGGTGAACGATAAGTTCAGGGATCGGCCACGTGCCGGATTGGCGCGCGACGCGGGCCGGGGATGGGCACTGCGGCTCGGGACCCGCTGCCGGCAGCGGGCGGTAGTCGGAATCGGCGGGTGGCTTTGCTGGGCCATGACGCTGCCGGTAGCACAGGCAGCGATGATCACAGTCGATTCCGCGGCCAGCGAGCAGATCGCCGGCAACGGCCAGTGCACGATCCAGGAAGCGTTCGCCAACGTCAACGCGCGGGCCGATGTCAGCAGCGGCGATTGCACGGCTGCGGACGGCTTCAACGACACGATCGCGCTTGGCGAACGGCAGACCTACCGCCTGGCAGGCCCCATGACCGGCGAAGACGGGATTTCCGCAATCACGGTGCGCAACAGCGTCACCGTGGACGGCCGTGACAGCATCATCGCGGCGGCGGCTGGTGCGACCAATCTGCGCGTCATGTTGGTTGCCGGCGGGAACATCGCGCTCCGCCGTCTGACGCTGCGCGATGCCGTGGTCAATGGAGACGGCGGCGGCCTTTATGTCGGCGCAAGCGCCGACGTCGCCTTGATCGAGTCGAGGATCCACAACAACCGTGTCTTCGACAGCAACGACCTGAGCCGCTCCGGCGGCGGCATCTACAACCTCGGCCGCCTGACGATCGAGCGCAGCGAAATCTCGTTCAACGCTGCCCAAATGGCGGGCGGCGGCGTGTGGAACATCGGATCCGCGTGGATCAGCAGTTCCACTATTTCCGCCAACCAGGTCACAACCTTTGTGGGCATCGGCGCCTCATGCGGTGTCGGGCAGGGCGGCGGCATTGCCAGTTGTTCCGGTTCGTCGCTGACGCTCACCGACAGCACGGTGACCGGCAACCGTGGCCTTCTCACGGCCGGCGTGTTCGCCGATGGCACCGTCGTGCTGCGCCGCAACCTGATCAGCGGCAACGCAGGCGCGGAAGCCGGGACACACAACGGCGGCACCTACGACTTCAGCCGTAACGTATTCGGCCACTCCGGCATCAATACGGCGGGGGGCTTCTACCGATTCGGCGCCGGGCCGACCGACATCACGCTGTTTTCGAACGGCATTCGCCCCACCCCGGCGGCGAGAGTCCTCTCCCCCCTGCTGGCCGACAACGGAGGCCCCACGCTTACCCATGCGCTGGTCGCCGGAAGCCCGGCACTGGATGTGGTGTCCAGCGGCTGCCCGG
>CAYPJK010000063.1:6441-8445 GCA_964411025.1 uncultured Nevskia sp. | reverse complement strand
GGCGAGTGATCAACGCGGGTTCGCCCGTCCTGAAGGTGCCGGCTGCGATGCGGGCGCCTTCGAAGGCGCTGTCGCGGATGCGCGGATCGTGGTCAATTCAACCGTGGATGAGGTCGTGGCCGGTGACGGCTTCTGCACGCTGAAAGAAGCCGTCAACAACAGCAATGCACTGGCCGACACCACGCTTGGCGACTGCGCCGCCGGCCTGAACGCGACGATCGTGCTCGGTGACCGGCAGACCTACACGATGCGCAGCAACATGCCAGAGGACTGCTGTTCGGCGCTGACCGTCACCCAGCCGGTGACGATCGAGGGCAATGGCAGCACGCTGCGCCGCGATCCGTCGCTGACGGGCGATCTGCGCCTGCTGCTAGCGCGTTCGTCCCCCGGCGGCGTCATCGAGGTCAGAGACCTCACGATCAGCGGTGGTCGGGCAACTGGTGGCGGCATCTACGTGCAATCCGGCGCCAGCCTTCAGCTGACGCGATGCATGCTCCGCGACAACACGGCCGGCCTGGGCCGCTTCGGCGGCGGACTGCGCAATGAGGGGAACGTGACCATCGAGCAGTGCACCTTCACCGGCAACACCGGTGCCGGCGGCGCGATCTACAGCGCGGGAGTCAACCAGTTTTCACCCCATCAGCTGACGGTCATCAACAGCACGCTCAGCGGCAATACGGCGGACTATCTCGCCGAGGACGGCGTCACCATGGTCCACGAACGTGGCGGCGCCATTTCGGTTTCCGGGGCGGCCGGCGTTGCGGTGACGGTGCTGTCCAGCACGATCACCAACAACTCGGCAAGTGCCGGTGGCGGTGGACTCTACCTCGTGGCCACGCGGAGACCTTCTGGCCGGCCCCAGCAGCTGAAAGTGGCGCTTGGGCGCAACATCGTGGCCGGCAACCGTTCCGTCGGCCCCGGCAGCCAGTTGCTGTCCGTGACCTCCTCCCTCGGGGACGGACCCCAGTTCGTGCTGGATCGCAACCTGTTTGGCGACGACGCCGAGGTGGCAGCGCAGTCGCTGGCTGGCAACGCGATCACCCCAGGGGCGGGCACCATCAGTCCTTTCGCTGCCGGTCCGACGGACATCACGGCGTACGCCGGCGGCACACGGCCGACGTCACTTGCCGGCATCCTGAATCCGGTGCTGGCGGCCAACGGTGGCTTGACGCCAACCCACGCGCTGGTGCGCGGCAGCCCGGCGGTCGATGCCGGCGCTGAATGCCCGTTGGTGGACCAGCGCGGCGCAGTCCGCCCGGTGGACAGCGACGACGACGGCACGCCGACCTGCGACATCGGTGCCGTGGAAGCGCGGGTCGCGGACCTGTCGATCTCCGCCAGCGCGACACCGGCGCGCATTCTTGCGGGCACGGCAACGTCCATCCGCTTCGTCATCGATAACGCGGGCCCGGACGCCAGCAGCGGCGCGCGGCTGAAGGTCGATCTGCCGGCAGGGCTGAGTCTGCGCGACAGCCGCTCCACGCTGACCGGCGTGGCCTGCACGTCGGCCTCGGTGACTGAGGTGACCTGCACGCTTGGCGATCTTGCAAACGCTGTTTCCGGAGACGTGGTGCTGGATCTGCTGTCGGACGCCGATCTGAGCACCGGCGCGCTGCAGGTCACCGGCACCCTGCTTCCGGGCGCGGACTTCGATCTGGACCCGCGCCTCGACAGCGTCAGCACCACCATCACCGTCGATGCCCGGGATGCGACGCCTGACGCGTTCGGCTTCATGTCGAGGAACGATGTGGCGCGCAATGTGGTGATCGCATCGGAGGTAGTGTTGCTCAGCGGCATGACGTCTCCGGCCGCGATCAGCGTGACGGGCGGCGAGTACTCGATCGGCTGCGAAGACGGCGGTTACACCGCGGCGGCCGGCAACATCGATCCGGGTGAGACCGTCTGCGTCCGCCACACCTCGTCGTCAGCGTTCGGTACCGACACCGTCACCACGCTGACCATTGGCGGCGTCAGCGGCACGTTTACCAGCACACCCTCTGGTCC
>CAYPJK010000063.1:0-6431 GCA_964411025.1 uncultured Nevskia sp. | reverse complement strand
GTGGTGTTTTGCTGTTTTAACCAGACCTACAAAATCACGCCGGAAGTCTTCAGCTTCAACCCCATCAGTGGCGTGGCCCGAGACACGCTGCAGACCAGCAATGCGGTGACCATCAGTGGCATCAACGATCCATCGCCGTACGCGGTGACGGGCGGCCTTGCAGCGGTCAACAATGGTCCCTGCACCAGCATCACCGGTACGGTCACTGCGGGGGATCAGCTGCGCGTCTGCCATGTCAGCTCAGCCCAGGCCGCGACCGCCGTGATCACTACCGTCACCGTCGGCGCCGATGGCGTGCTGGCGGGCGTGTCGGCCGAGTTCACCAGCACCACCGTCGCAGCGCCGGCGCTCACCGTGTCCCCTGCGAACCTGCGCTTCGGCAATCAGCGGGTAGGCACGACGAGTGGCATGAAGACCATCACACTGCGCAATACCGGTGGGGACACGCTGGTCATCGGCGGCATCCGCATCACCGGTCCTTTCGAGCGGGACGGTGGGACTTGCGGCAGCAGCCTGCCAGCCGGTTCGCGCTGTACGGTGGGCATCCGCTACCGGCCAACTGTGGTGGGCAGTGCCGACGGCAGCGTTGCGATCAGCAGTGATGGCGGCTCAGCGAACGTAGCGTTGAGCGGTTCCGGTATCGCCCCGGCACTGACCTTGAGCGAGCGCTCGCTGAGCTTCGGCCGCGCCGGGGTGATCCGCTTCGGCGAGATCCGCGTCGGCCAGACCAGCCAGCCGCAGACCATCACCGCGACCAACACCGGGACCGCACCGCTGGCGATCAGCAGCATCCGCACGACCGGCGACTTCGTGCAGACCAGCACCTGCGGCAAGACGCTGGCGATCAATGCCAGCTGCACGATCAGCCTGCGCTTCAAGCCGTCGACGCCGGGCGACCGCAGCGGCGAGACGGTGATCACCAGCGATGCGCTGACCAGCCCGGACCGCATCACGCTGAGCGGCCGCGGGGTCGGCGTCGCGGTCAAGCGCTGACCGTCGCGGCCCGAGCGACGACGGGGGCAACGACGGGCACGACGACGGGGCGGCGACCGCAAAGGCGCCGCCCCGGTCGATCCGCACGCGCACGGGGTCGCTCGCGGTCGGGCCGCCTTTTACACTCGCCCACCATGTTCGGGCGCGGCGGCGATCAGCGCCGGCCGTCGCCCGACGTCACACACCGCGCGGGGGCGCCGATGTCGCAGAGCGAAGCTGATTCCCGGGAGGCCGCCCAACGCCGCTTCCAGCGGATCGAAGCGCTGTTCAATGCCGTGGCGGACCTGCCGCCGGACGAGGCCGCGGCGCGGCTGGATGCCGAGGCGCTGGACCCCGCCGAGCGCGCCGAGATCGACGCCCTGCTCGCCGCCGATGCCGGCGGCCGTGCCGAGGCGGCGCTGGCGGCGGTGGTGCCGGCGGCGGTCGAGGCCGAGCAGGACGCCGAGCGCGATGCGCTGATCGGCAGCCGTATCGGCGCGTGGAAGCTCGTCGGCACCTACGGGGTCGGCGGCATGGGGGTCGTCTATCGCGCCGAGCGCGATGACGGCAGCTTCCGGCAGATCGCGGCGGTCAAGCTGGTGCGCGGGCTGTCGGTGTCGGAGCTGCAGATCAGCCGCTTCGTCGCCGAGCGCGAGATTCTGGCGCGCCTCGCCCATCCGGGCATTGCCCGCCTGCTCGATGGCGGCAGCCACGACGGCGTGCCGTGGCTGGCGATGGAGGCGGTCGATGGCCAGCCGGTGGATGCCTGGTGCCAGGGCCGGCCGATCGCCGAGCGGCTGGCGCTGTTCATCCAGGTTTGCGCGGCGGTGCAGTACGCGCACGCCAACCTGATCATCCATCGCGACCTGAAGCCATCCAACGTGCTGGTCGATGCGGCCGGGCAGCCGAAGCTGCTCGACTTCGGCATCGCCAAGCTGATCCAGCCCGACGAGACGGCCGACGAACGCACCCGCACGCAGTTCCGGATGCTGACGCCGGAGTTCGCCAGCCCCGAGCAGCTGCGCGGCGAGCCGGTGACGACGGCCAGCGATGTCTACAGCCTCGGCGTGCTGCTGTTCCGGCTGCTGACCGGCATTTCGCCGTACGCGACCACCGACGACGGCAAGCGCAATCCGGCCGCGCTGGCCGCCAGCGACGACACGCTGACCCGGCCGAGCGCTGCCGTGCTGCGCGGCGAGACCGAGGACACCCAGGGTGCGGCCGGCCGCCAGCTGGCGCGGAGCCTGCGCGGCGATCTCGATGCCATCGTCATGAAAGCGCTGCGCCGCAGCCCGGCCCAGCGCTACGCCTCTGCCGCCGCGCTCGCCGACGACCTGCAGCGCCATCTCGACCTGCTGCCGGTCCTCGCACGCAAGGAATCCGCCCGCTACCAGCTGGCACGCTTCGCCCGGCGGCACTGGCAGGGGTTGGCGGCAACTGCCGCAGCGATCGCCATGATCGCCGGCACCATCGCGTACTACACCGCGCAGCTCGACCGGCGTCGCGTCGAAGCCGAACGGGAACGTGCCAGCGCCGACGAAGTAGCGAACTTCATGGTGAGCATGATCAGCGAGTCGAATCCGAGGATCGGCAAGGCCGGGCGAACCCTGCGCGATGTTCTTGAGGTTGCTACGGCAAAGATCGAAGCCGGCAGCACGCTTGATCCGCAAATTGCCTTGCGACTCACCGTTGCACTTGCAAAGGCTTGGAAGAGTATCGAGGCTGAGGATCGTGCCGTCGGCCTTCTGCAGCGCGCGGTTGAGGGCTACTCGTCGCTGGGGATGGCGGACTCGCTGCAGGCGCTGGAAGCCCGGAACCTGCTGGTGATTTTCTACATTGGCCTGCGTCGCCAGATCGAGGCCGAAAATCTGGCCGTCGAATCGATGAAGCTTGCCGAGCATCGCTACGGACCGAACCATCCAATCATTGCGTCGCTGCTCATTGGGCAAAGTTGGTTGAAGATCTTCAAGCAATCCTTTGATGCCGAAAATCTGGCCATTCTGCGACGCGCCGAATCGGTCATGACACAGAACGGAGTTCCGCCGAAAGACGAGAACTGGGCAACGTTGCTGAATCGCCTGTGCGTGCATTACTCCCAGCGCGCGGAAATTGGCAAAGCGCGCAGCAACTGCCAGCGCATGCTCGACTTCAGCATTGCGGCGCGGGGGGCGGACTCTCCCCAGACCATGGACGCCCACCGGTACCTTGCCTACTGGCAGTTTGACAGCGGAATGGTGCGCGACGCGAAGGCAAACATGTTGAAGGCGCTCGACATCGGGCGGAAGTACTATCCGGCCGAGCATCCCTTCTGGTTACTCAACGAATATGTACTGGCCTATACAAACCTGTTGAGCGGTACTTTCGCGGACGCAGTTCCGGGTAAAGAGCCGATTCGCCGGCCAGATCAGGCTTCAGACCTCGCGCCCGAACGTAAGGCATGGCTGTACCAGCGACGTTCGTGGTGGCGTTTGCTGCTCGAAGCTCGCCGATTCGACCTGCTCGAGGAGGCCCTCGATTACTTTTCAGAGCCCGTCGGGCAGCGGCGTGATGGGCAGCTCATCACGCCAGATGAAGCACTGGAACTGCCGCTGGATATCGCATTGGCGAGCGGCGATGGTCGACGTGCACTGGAACTGGGCCGAAAGGCACTCGAAATCTCGAGTACCGGCAACGACGGAAGGTGCACGCGCTGCCGAGCGACACGCCTGAAGCTGGCGCAGGCCTACCGAATGAGTGGCGATCAGACCTCAGCAGCGCGTGAGCTCGCGCAAGCCGAGGCCGATATCCGAGCTGCCGGCGAAGAGGACCGGCTTGAACTCGCGTTGCTGCTGACTGAACGTGGCTTCGTGCTGGACGATGCCGCAGCCGCACAGGCATCGGTAGCCATGTTGGATACGCTCGGGATTGGCAATCGATTTCGTCAACGTGCACTGGAGGTCGAGGCTGCGCTGATGTCGCCTGACAACGCGCAGAAGGCCCGTCTACTGGCGGACGCCAGCGCCATCAGTGAACAGGCAAACGCTGCCGTGGGCGCATCTCCACTATTGGCGCCGAGCGACTAGCACTTCGTCACGTTCACTCCAATCGACCTTCGCCAAAACTCCTGGCGTCAGCGCAAGGCGGTGGTCCCTCGTATTGCGTTTCTCAGCCAGGCCATCGCCATCCGCAGCTCGCGGTCGACGGTGGCACGGGAAACACCGAGCGTGTCGGCGACCTCCGGCCGCGTCATGCCGCCGAAGAACGACAGCTCGACGATCTGCTCCTTGCGCGGATCGAGCCGGCCCAGCCGCTGCAGGGCCTCGTGCAGGTCGAGCAGTTCGGGTTGCGAATCGACGTCGGTAGCGACCGCCATCGCCTGATCGAATTCGACGCGCTGGGCATCGCCACCCCGACGTTGTGCGCCGTTAGCCATCGCCCGGTCGACCAGCACGTTCCGCATGACTCTCGACATCAGCGCCAGGAAATGATTCCGATCGACGAGGTTCAACTGCGAACCGGCGATCCGTTCATAGCCTTCGTGGACGAGCGCGCAGGTCGATAACGTCTGCCCCGGCGGAACGCGGCCAAGTCGGTCATGGGCGATGCGTCGCAGATCGTCGTAAAGCACCGGCATCAGCCGACCTAGGGCCTCCTCATTGCCGGATTGCCACGCAGACAGCAGACCGGTGATGTCCGAAGCGCGGGTCAGCAGTAGAGTTTCAGCAAGCACGGATGGTCATCCCCCGAAGCCAAGGTGTGCACAGCCCGCATTCTGCGATGGCCGATGCTGTGCGGGAAGCATCACCGATCGCGCGCTCCAGCACGGGGAGTATCACCAGCGCGACAGTCCGGTCTCGCCTATCGCAGCGGCCAGTTCGGCCACGGGGCCATGGCCGGGAATCACCAATGCGGGAGCGATCTCGGCCAGCGGTACCAGCACCCAGTTGCGCTGCGACAGATGTGGGTGCGGCAGGCTCAGTCGGTTGCTGTCGAGCGCGACCCCGTCGACATGCAGCAGGTCGATGTCGAGCCGCCGCGCGGTCCAGCGGGTGCCGTCACGCACCCGGCCGTGGGCGGCTTCGATCGCCAGCACGACGTCGAGCAGCGCCTCCGGCGCCAGTGCGGTGTCGATTTCGCAGACCGCGTTGCAATAGTCGGGCTGGCCCGATGGGCCGACCGGATCGCTGCGGTACAGCGAGGAGCGCGCGATCAGCCGGGTGCCGGGCAGCGCGGCGAGCTGCTGCAGCGCGCGTTCGACCTGGACCGCCGGCTCACCGAGGTTGGCGCCGAGGCCCAGCCAGGCCCTGGGCACCGCCGTTCAGGCCTTGCGACGGTTGCGTCCGCCGCGCCGGCGGCGCTTCTTGGGCGCGCCGGGGTTGTCGCCGGGCTCGCCGTCACCGGCTTCATCGGCGGTGCCCGACTCGAACAGCTCCGGCGACGGCAGCGGCGGGGCATCGCCACCCTGGCCCAGCGTGACCTGGGCCTGCGTCCACCATTCCGCCAGCGCTGCGCAGCCGGGTTCGCCGGCCTGGGCGCGCAGCAGCAGGAAATCGTAGGCCGCGCGGAAGCGCGGATGGGTCAGCAGGCGGCGGGCGCGGCCGGGGCGCAGATCCTCGAAGCGCGGCTGCACGCTCCAGATCTCCCGCATCGGCAGCGAAAAGCGCTTCGGGATCGCGATCCGGGCCTGCTGCCGGGCCAGGATTTCGTCGGCCGCCTGGTTCTGGGCCGTGACGGCATCGTGGCCGCGCTCGTATTCCAGTTCGTAGGCGCGATCGGCATACGGCGGCCACAGCAGCGCACCGTACAGGAAGGCAGGAGTCACTGGCAGGTCGCGCTTGACGCGCTCGGCGGTCGACGCCAGCGCGATGCGCAGCAGCTGCAAGTCCCGCTTGGCCGCGTTGATGGCGCGCTCGGTGGCCGGAAACAGTTCGGCGAACAGGCCATAGCGGCGCAGTTCGTCGAAATTGGCGACCGCGTCCTTGTTCAGCAGCAGCTTGAGGATTTCGTCGAACAGCCGGGCCGGCGGAATCTCGCGCAGCAGCGGTGCCAGGCGGCTGATCGGTTCGGCGGTGTCGGCCGCGATCTCGAAGCCCAGCTTGTTGGCGATGCGGATGGCGCGCAGCATCCGCACCGGGTCCTCGCGATAACGCAGTTCCGGGTCGCCGATCAGGCGGAGCTGACGGGCCTGCAGGTCGTCGACGCCACCGGCGAAATCGGCGATCGAGAAATCGCGGATGTCGTAATAGAGCGCGTTGACAGTGAAATCGCGGCGGAACGCGTCTTCCTCGAGCGTGCCGTAGACGTTGTCGGACAGGATGCGGCCGGTCTCGTCGCGCTCGTGGCTGTCGGTGATCGCGCCACGGAAGGTGGTGACTTCGAGGATTTCCTCGCCCGCCCGCACGTGGGCAATCATGAAGCGGCGACCGATCTGCCGGCAGTTGCGGAACACCGTGCGGATCTGCTCCGGGTGCGCGCTGGTG
>CAYPJK010000062.1:0-10426 GCA_964411025.1 uncultured Nevskia sp. | reverse complement strand
CCAGGACGAGGCGACCCTGGCCCGGCTGGCCAGCACCGACGATGCCGCCGCGCTGGCCCGCTTCCGTGCCGTCATCGACAGCCTCACGGCGCAGGAAAAAGCCGATGCCGCGCTGGCCGCACAGCGCGCCGCGCAGCCGAACGCGGCCGGCTGGACACCGCCCGATGCGCCGGTCTGCATTGCCGGCATCGGTGCCAGCCCGGGGCTGGCGATCGGCGTCGTGCACCGGCTGGCGGCCGATGAAGCGGCCATTGCGGACCATCCGGTCGCGCTGTCCGAAGGCGGCACCCGACTGCACGACGCGCTGTGCGCCACCCGCCAGCAACTTGAGGCGCTGGCCGACGACACCGCGCGCCGGCTCGGCGCTGCCGACGCCGCGATCTTCAAGGCGCACGGCGAGCTGCTCAACGACACCGACCTGATCACGCTCACCTGCCAGCTGATGGTTGAAGGGCATGGCGTCGCCTGGTCGTGGAACGCGGCGGTCGAGCGGCTGGCGGCGAAGCTGTCGGCGCTCGGCAACGCGGTGCTGGCCGGGCGGGCGGCGGACCTGCGCGATGTCGGCCGCCGCGTGCTCGCCAACATCGACCCTAGCCTGGTCCGCGATGCGCTCGGCAGCCTGCCGCAGCACTGCGTGCTGCTGGCCGCCGACCTGTCGCCGTCCGACACCGCAACGCTCGACACCACCCGGGTCATCGGCCTGGCCACCGCGCAGGGTGGGCCGACGTCGCATACCGCGATCCTCGCCCGCACGCTCGGCCTGCCGGCGCTGGTCGGTGCCGGTGCGGCGCTGCTCGACGTCGCCGACGGGACGCCGGCGATCGTCGATGGCAGCAGCGGCCGGCTGTATCTCGATCCGTCGCCGGCGGCGCTGGAGTCGGCGCGCGCCAGCATCGCCGAGCAGGCCGCAACCCGGGCCCGTGACGCCGAAGGCCGCCGCCAGCCGGCCGTGACCACGGACGGCCACGCGATCGACATCGGCGCCAACATCAACCTGCCGGAGCAGGCCGCTACGGCGCTCGAACAGGGCGCCGAAGGCGTGGGCCTGATGCGCACCGAATTCCTGTTCCTGGAACGCGCCCGTACGCCGAGCGAGGACGAGCAGTTCGCGATCTACGTGGCGATGGCCGAGGCGATCGGCGGCCGGCCGCTGATCGTCCGCGCGCTCGACATCGGCGGCGACAAGCAGGTCGCCCACCTCGATCTGCCGCACGAGGACAACCCGTTCCTCGGCGTGCGCGGTGCGCGCCTGCTGCTGCGCCGCGCCGATCTGCTGGAGCCGCAGCTGCGCGCGCTATACCGCGCAGCGAAGGCGGGCGCAGCGCTGAAGATCATGTTTCCGATGATCACCTCGGTGCCGGAGATCCAGCGCTTGCGTGCGATCTGCGAGCGCATCCGCATCGAGCTGGCGGCTCCCGTCGTGCCGCTCGGCATCATGATCGAGGTGCCGGCGGCGGCGATCGAAGCCGATGCGCTGGCCCGCCATGCCGATTTCTTCTCGATCGGCACCAACGACCTCACCCAGTACACGCTCGCGATCGATCGCCAGAACCCGGAACTGGCCGCCGAGGCCGACAGCCTGCACCCGGCGGTGCTGCGGCTGATCCGGATGACCGTCGACGGCGCGGCGCGCCATGGCCGCTGGGTTGGCGTCTGCGGCGGGCTGGCCGGTGATCCGTTCGGCGCCGCGCTGCTGGCGGGCTTGGGCGTGCAGGAACTGTCGATGACCCCGCGCGAGATCGCCGCCGTGAAATCGCGGCTGCGCGGCAGCCGCTTCGATGCGCTGAAAAGCCTGGCCGAACAGGCGCTGGCCTGCGAAACCGCCGCCGAAGTCCGCGCGCTGGACCGGAGTGCGGCATGAGCGCGCCGGTCGTCACCGTCACGCTGAACCCGGCGCTCGACCAGACGATCACGCTCGATCGCCTGCGTCTCGGCGAGGTTCACCGCGCGCAAGCCTCGCGGATCGAGGCGGCCGGCAAGGGCGTCAATGTCGCGTCCTGCCTGGCCGACTGGGGCATTGCCTGCACCGCCACCGGCCTGCTCGGTGCCGGCAACGCCGAACCGTTCGCGAGCCTGTTCGCCGCCAAGGGCATCCGCGATGCGTTCGTCCGCTGCCCGGGCGACACCCGCACCAACATCAAGCTGGTCGATCGGGAAGCCGCCGACACCACCGACATCAACCTGCCGGGCCTTGCGGTTGAAGCATCGGCGCTCGATGCGGTGCGCACGCAGCTGGCCGCGCTCGCCGGCACCGGCAGCCTCGTGGTGCTGGCCGGCAGCCTGCCGGCCGGGCTGCCCGATGACAGCTACGCGCGGCTGACGGCCGAGACCGCCCGGCGCGGCGGCCGCGTGCTGCTCGACACCAGCGGTGCGCCGTTGGCGGCGGCGCTGTCGGCGGAGGTGCTGCCGTATGCGATCAAGCCCAACCGCCATGAACTCGAAGCCTGGGCCGGCCATGCGCTGTCGACGCGGCGCGAGCTGATGGCTGCTGCGCAGGCATTGCTGGCGCGCGGCATCCGGCTGGTCGCGATCTCGCTCGGTGCAGACGGCGCGCTGCTGCTGCGCGGCAGCGAGATCGTCCAGGCGCAGCCGCTGCCGGTGGCGGTCGGCAGCACGGTCGGAGCCGGGGACGCGATGGTTGCCGGTCTGGTGGCTGGCCTGCTCGCCGAGGCCTCGCTGGAAGACCTGGCGCGGCTCGCCACCGCGTTCGCCGCCGCCAAGCTCGGCGGCATCGGCGCCCATCTGCCGGCACGCGAAGCCGTGCGGGCATTGGCCGCCGAGGTTCGCGTCGATCGTCTGGATTTCACGCCGCACGGAGTCACGCCATGAGCACCACCATTGCCGTCATCGGCGCCGGGACCCGCAGCACCCACGCGGTGCTCGCCGCCGAGGCGCTGCGCCGCGCCGCGCAGCAGATCGGCGCTGCCTTCACCGTCGAAGTCCGCAGCCATCAGGGCGTGCTCAATGCGCTCGCCGATGCCGATATCGCCACTGCCGGCCGCGTGCTGCTGGTCGGCGACGAGGATCTCGACGCCGGCCGCTTCGCCAGCCTGCCCAGCCGCAGCGCCAGCATCGAGGACGTGCTCGGCGATGCCTCCGGCGTGCTCGCGCAACTGCCGGAGCCGGTCGCGAAAACGGTGGCGCGGCCGGCCCGCATCGTCGCCGTCACGTCATGCCCGACCGGCATCGCGCACACCTTCATGGCCGCCGAAGGCCTGCTGCAGGCGGCAAAGGCGCTCGGGCATGCGATCCGCGTCGAGACCCAGGGTTCGGTCGGCGCGCGCGACGGCTTGAGCGATGACGAGATCCGCGACGCCGATGTCGTGGTGATCGCGGCCGATCGCGAGGTGGACCTCGCGCGCTTCGCTGGCAAGCGGCTGCTGAAGTCGGCGACCAAGCCGGCGATCAACGATGGTCAGGCGCTGCTGGCGCGGGCGCTGGCCGAAGCGACGATCCATCACGGCCAGGCGGCCGCTGCGAAAAAGACCGACACCGGCAGCCGCAGCGGCCCGTACAAGCATCTGATGACCGGCGTGTCGTTCATGCTGCCGTTCGTGGTGGCCGGCGGCCTGCTGATCGCGCTCGCCTTCGCCTTCGGCGGCATCTATGCCTACGACGACGCCCATCGCGGCAGCTTGGCGCACGCGCTGTTCCAGATCGGTGGCAAGGCGGCGCTGGTGCTGATGGTGCCGGCGCTGGCCGGCTGGCTGGCCTATTCGATCGCCGACCGGCCGGGCATCGCGCCCGGCATGATCGGCGGGCTGGTGGCGGCCAATCTCGGCGCCGGCTTTCTCGGCGGCATCGCGGCCGGCTTCATCGCCGGCTACGGCACGGACTGGCTGAACCGCAGGATCCGGCTGCCGCGCAATCTCGAAGGGCTGAAGCCGGTGCTGATCCTGCCGGTGCTCGGCACCTTGCTGACCGGGCTGTCGATGATCTACGTGGTCGGTGGTCCGGTGGCCGAAGCGCTGGCGGCGCTGACCACCTGGCTGCGCGGCATGCAGGGATCGAGCGCCTTGCTGCTCGGCCTGCTGCTCGGCGGCATGATGGCCTTCGACATGGGCGGGCCGGTCAACAAGGCGGCGTACGCGTTCTCGACCGGCCTGTTGGCCAGCGAGGTCTACAGCCCGATGGCGGCAGCGATGGTCGGCGGCATGACCGCGCCGCTGGGCGTGGCACTGGCCACCCGGCTGTTCGCCGACCGCTTCACCGCCGAGGAACGCGAGGCCGGCAGTGCTGCCGGCGTGCTCGGCCTGGCCTTCGTCACCGAAGGCGCGATCCCGTTCGCGGCGCGTGATCCGCTGCGGGTGATTCCATCGCTGGTGCTCGGTTCGGCGGTGGCCGGGGCGATCTCGATGGTCGTCGGGGCCGAGCTGAAGGTGCCGCACGGCGGCGTGTTCGTGCTGCCGATCCCGAACGCGGTGACCCATCTCGGCGGCTACGTCGCGGCGCTGCTGATCGGCACGGTGCTGACGGCCGTCGCGCTTCGCATCCTCAAGAAGCCGGCCCCGGTCGCCGCCTGATCCCCCGTTGACGGCGGGCGACGCCCGCCACGAGCACGCTCATGAACCTGTCATTCCGGCGCCGTCTGGCGGCGCTGCTGCCCCTGCTGTGCCCCCTGTCGGCGGTCGCCGGCCTTTTTGAAGAACGCGGCTATGCCTTGCTGGCGAGCTACACCGGCGAATCGGCCTTTCTGGTCGATGGTGGCCTGCGGCGCGGCAGCGCCTACGCCGGCCAGTTCTTCGTCGGGGCCGAGGCCGACGCCGGCCGGCCGTTCGGCTGGGCGGGCGCGAAGCTCAAGCTCTACGTCGCCAGCCGGCATGGCGACAACCTGGCGATTGACGAGATCGGCAACAGTGTCTCGGTGCAGGAAATCTGGGGTGCCCAGACCGAGCGGCTGGCCAACCTGACGATCGAGCAGAAGCTGCTCGGCGACCGCGTGATCATCGAAGCCGGGCGCACGGTGGCCAACATCCATTTCCTGGGCTCGGAGCTGTGCAACAACTTCCAGACCAATTCGGCCTGCGGCAATCCGACCTTCGTGTTCCGCACCAGCGGCTTCACCTACTGGCCGGTGTCGAGCTGGGGCGGCTATCTGAAAGCCTTCCTGACGCCGGAGGCCTACGTCCATGCCGGCGTTTTCGAAGTGAATCCGCTGCAGGCGCGCGAGAACCAGCACGGCCTCAACTGGGGTATCGCCGACGCCACCGGCGTGATTGCACCGCTGGCGATCGGCTATCGCTCGACGCCAGCGACGGCGCGGTTGCCGGCGTTCTACGAGATCGGCGGATGGCGCGATACCGCGCGCTACACCGACCCGCTGCGTGATGCCGACGGCAATGCCGCGATCCTCAGCGGTCAGCCTTATGCCTCACGCAGCGAACGCTCGGGCGTGTTCGCCCGCTTCGAGCAGCAGCTGACGCGGCCGGATCGGGCGAGCCCGCGCGGTCTGATCGTGTTCGGCGCGGCACTGTGGGGCACATCCGGCGAGCTGAGCCAGGATCGTTTCCTGGAACTGGGCTTCGTGCAGAAAGGCACCTTCGCCGGCCGCCCGCTCGACAGCCTCGCGTTCGTCATCAATCGCCAGCGCTACAGCGGCGCAGCGCTGGAAAACCTGCGCCTGCAGCGGGCCGCGCTCGGCGGTGGCGAGGCGCCGGCCGGGGATCAGGTGCTGATGGAGCTGAGCTACGGCGTGCAGCTGACGAAGCTGCTGCGCGTCGCGCCGAACCTGCACTACATCATTCACCCGGACGGCTTCAGCGCGCCGACGCGGACCCGCAACCTCGACGACGCGCTGGTGGTCGGCCTGCGCGTGGATCTGCAACTGACGCCGGCGATCGAGGCCATCAGCCGGTAAGCGGGCTTCAGTGGTTGCGGCCCTGGATTTCCAGCGCCAGCCAGCGCAGGCCGTCGGCCTTGTCACCGACCGCGTCGAGCGCTGCGCGGGCATCGGCGAACGTCGATTCGGCCAGGGCCTTGGCGGCGTCGAAGCCGAGCAGGGCGGGGTAGGTCGACTTTTCCTGCGCCACGTCCTTGCCGGCGGTCTTGCCGAGCTGTTCGGTGGACTGGGTGATGTCGAGCACGTCGTCCTGGATCTGGTAGGCCAGCCCGAGCAGCCGGCCATAGCTTTCCAGCGCCGTGGTCACGGCCGGGTCGGCAGCGGCGAGCGCCAGCGGCATCTTCAGGCAGGCCAGGATCAGCGCGCCGGTCTTGCGCGCATGCAGCGACTTCAGCCGTTCCAGCGGAATCCGCTGGCCTTCCGATTCGATGTCCACCGCCTGGCCGCCGACCATGCCCATCGAGCCGGAGGCGTGGCCGAGCACCTGGATGACGCCGAGCAGCCGCCGCGCGGCTTCACCATCGGCCGGGATTTCGCGGGTCAGCGTTTCGAAGGCCAGCGTCTGCAGCGCATCGCCGACCAGCACGCCCATCGCCTCGTCCCAGACCTTGTGGACGGTCGGCTGGCCGCGGCGCAGGTCGTCGTCGTCCATCGCCGGCAGGTCGTCGTGGACCAGCGAGTAGGCGTGGATCAGCTCGACCGCGACGGCCGGCGCATCGAGCTGTGCGGCATCGAGGCCGAGTGCCTCGCCGGCAGCGTAGACCAGCAGCGCGCGCAGGCGCTTGCCGCCGTTGCAGGTGTAGCGCATCGCTTCGTGCAGCGCGGCGGGGTCGGTGCCGAGCGGCGGCAGTGCGCGATCGAGCGCGGCATCGAGGCGGCTGCGGTAGGCGGGCAGGCGATCGGCGAAGCGGGCAGCTTGGTTCAAGTGCGGAACTCGGTGGTGGGGCGTCGGCCGCGTCGCTGACGGGGCTGCGCGAAGCTGCCAAACTTCCGGTCGAAGTCCGTCTGGCCAGCGTTTCAGGGGCGCGAAGTGTGAACCGAACGGACAAGCCCGAACAAGCATCCCGCCTCCGCACACCATGACCGCTGCCGCGCAAGCCTCCGTCGAATCCGTCCTCCAGTCGCTGATCCGTGACGTGCCGGATTTCCCCAAGCCCGGCATCGTGTTCAAGGACATCACGCCGCTGCTGGAAGACGCCGCTGGCTTCCGCGCCTGCATCGACGCGCTGGCGGCGCGGGTGTCGGCGCACCGGCCGGATGCGCTGGTGGCGATCGAATCGCGCGGCTTCATCTTCGGCGCGCCACTGGCCTTGCATCTGGGTCTGCCGCTGATCGTGGTCCGCAAGCCGGGCAAGCTGCCCCGGGCGACCGAATCGGTGGCCTACCAGCTCGAATACGGCGAGGACCGTCTCGAGGTGCATGCCGACGCGATCCTCGCCGGCCGGCGCTACGCGCTGGTCGACGACGTGCTCGCCACCGGCGGCACCGCGGCCGCCGTGATCGGCCTGATCCGCCGGCTCGGTGGCCAGATGGCCTGCGCGGCGTTTCCCTTGGAACTGGGCTTTCTCGACGGCCGCGCGCGGCTGCCGGAGGTCGCCACCGAAAGTCTCGTCCGCTACGACTGATGCCGCGTGCGCCGGGCCGGGTGTCACGCAGGCGAGACAGCCGGCCGCCGGGGTTTGGACGCACCGCGATGCAACATTGCTAGAATGCGGCGCAGAAATGAACGGCGGGCTTGCCTGTTTTGCATGAACATCCACGCCGTGACCTGCACATGAACCGCTCGATCCGGCGCTGGGAACCGACGTCGCGGCGCGTGCTCCGATCCGGCTGCCGGCCAACGCCTCGACTTCCTTGATGACGATTGAGCACACCACCACGGACGCGCTGCTGATCGCGTCCGCGTTCCAGGCCCACATCCTGCCCGGCGTGTCGCGCACCTTCGCGCTGACCATTCCGCAGCTGCCGCAGCCGCTCGGCGGCGTGGTGTCCAACGCCTACCTGCTGTGCCGGATCGCCGACACCATCGAAGACGAGCCGGCCCTGTCGTCGGACGACAAGGTGCGGCTCACGGAAGCCTTCGCCGATCTGGTCGGGGGCCGTGGCTCGGTGCCGGCCTTCGTCGAGGAACTGACGGCCAAGCTGTCGTCGGCCACCTTGGCCACGGAGGTCGAACTGGTCCGCAATACCCAGCTGGTGCTGACGATGACCAGCAGCTTCGAGCCGGCCGCCCGCGCGGCGATCGAGCGCTGTGTCCGCATCATGTGCCGCGGCATGCACCGCTATTCGATGCAGGCCGGTCCGCAGGGGCTGCGCGATCTCGATGATCTCGGCCGCTACTGCTACTACGTGGCGGGCGTGGTCGGCGAAATGCTGCGCGACCTGTTCTGTGCCTATGCGCCGGAAACCGCCCGCCGCCGCGATGACCTGGCGCGCTATGCGGTGGCCTTCGGCCAGGGTCTGCAGATGACCAACATCCTGAAGGACATCTGGGAAGACCGCGCCCGCGGCGTCAGCTGGATGCCGGCGCGCGAGTTCGCGCGGCACGGCATCGATCTGGGCCGTCTCGACCCGTCACGCCAGGATCCGGCGGTGATCGGTGCGCTGCACGAGCTGGTTGCGGTCACTCACGCGCAGCTCGGCTACGCGCTGGAGTTCACGCTGGCGATCTCGCCGAACGACACCGGCATCCGCAAGTTCTGCGCGTGGAACATCGGCATGGCGCTGCTGACCTTGCGCAAGATCGTCGCCACGCCGGGCTACCGCACGGCCAACGACGTCAAGATCTCGCGCAAGTCGGTGATGTGGACGATGGCGCTGACCTCGGTCGGCATCCGCAGCAACACCTGGCTGCGCTTCCTGTTCAAGCGCGCCGCCGGCGGCCTGCCGCGCGTGGCGACCTTGCCGGCCCAGGCGCCGCTCGAAGCCTGAATCGGCGCGTCGCGGCTGCGGCCGCGCGCGTCTGGTGATTTTTTCGCTGACCGAAGACCTTCCGAACGATGAACGCACCGACAGTCGTCCGTCTCCGACGCAATCCGCGCCAGCTCGCCGCCGAGGCCGAGAGCCGCCTGCACCAGGCAATCGACGCCGCCCGCGAAGCGCTGCTCAAGCTGCAGAAGCCGGACGGCGAATGGTGCTTCGAGTTCGAGGCCGACTGCACGATCCCGGCCGAATACATCCTGATGATGCACTTCATGGATGAGATCGACGAGCCGCTGCAGGCCAAGATCGCGGCTTTCATCCGCGCCCAGCAGGTGCTTGATGGCCCGGACGGCGGCCACGGCGGCTGGCCGCAGTACCGCAACTACGACCGGCCCGGTGCGATCGACCTGTCGTGCACGGTCAAGAGCTACTACGCGCTGAAGTGCGCGGGCGACGACGAAAATGCGCCGCACATGGTGCGCGCCCGCGCGGCGATCCTGGCGCTGGGTGGTGCCGCCAAGGCCAATGTCTTCACCCGCATCCTGCTGGCGATGTTCCAGCAGGTGCCGTGGAAGGCCGCGCCGTACGTGCCGGTGGAAATCGTGCTGTTCCCGCGCTGGTTCCCGTTCGAGATCTACAAGGTCGCGACCTGGGCGCGCGCGGTGATGGTGCCGCTGTTCGTGCTGTGCAGCCTGAAGGCGACGGCCAAGAACCCGCGCGGCGTGCAGATCGCCGAGCTGTTCGTGCGGCCGCCGGAGCAGGAAACCCAGTGGTTCCGCAACGACACGCTGTTTGCCAAGGTGTTCCTCGGGCTCGACAAGTTCGGCCGGACGATGGACCGCTTCGCGCCGAAGAAGCTGCGCGCGATGGCGATCAAGCGGGCCGAGAACTGGTTCGTCGCCCGCCTCAATGGCGAGGACGGCATCAACGGCATCTTCCCGGCGATGGTCAATGCCTACGAGGCGCTGGCGCTGCTCGGCTACCCGGCCGAGCACCCGCTGCGCGCGACCTGCCTGCGCTCGATCCAGAAGCTGATCCAGGAAACGCCGGACGGTTCGGCCTACGTGCAGCCCTGCCTGTCGCCGACCTGGGACACCGGCTGGGCGATGATGGCGCTGTTGCACGCCGATGCGCCCGATGGTTCCAGCCGCGCGAAGACCCGCGAAGCGCTGAAGCGTGCCGAGAACTGGCTGCGGCCGCGGCAGATTCTCGACCACGTCGGCGACTGGATCGAAAGCGCGCCGGACAAGACGCTGCGGCCGGGCGGCTGGGCGTTCCAGTACTGGAACGAGTACTACCCGGATCTCGATGACACGGCGGTGGTTGCCGGCGTCATGCATCTGGTCGGCCGCGAGCCCAACGGCAGCAACCATAACGACGAGGCCGTGTCGCGTGCGGCCGAGTGGCTGCTTGGCCTGCAGTCGAAGAACGGCGGTTTCGGCGCCTATGACGCCGACAACACGCACTACTGGATCAACGAGATTCCGTTCGCCGACCACAAGGCGATGCTCGACCCGCCGACCGAGGATGTCACCGGCCGCGTGCTGGCCTATCTCGGCGTGCTGAAGCGGCCGCAGGACCGCCCGGCGATCAACCGCGCGATCAAGTACCTGAAGAAGGCGCAGCAGCCGGACGGCTCCTGGTGGGGCCGCTGGGGCACCAACT
>CAYPJK010000061.1:8921-10437 GCA_964411025.1 uncultured Nevskia sp. | reverse complement strand
CTGTCAGACCCCAGCGCCAGCAATCCGCGCCTGAACCTGAGCGCCCGCGATGCGGCCGGCGCCACGGTGGGCAGCACCGTCAGCGGCACGTTCGCCGGCAGCGGTACCGTGCGCCGCGAAGTGACGCTGACCAGCACCGGCGCCGGCACCACCGCCGTGGTGCTGGCGGTGATCACCACCGCCGCCGCTGGCACCACCGCCGTCACCCGCCTGCTGCTGCGCGAGCCGCGCGCCCAGCTGCAGCTGGCATCGCCCGGCGTGGCCGGCGTGCGTGCCGCCGATGCCGTGCAGATCGCAGACCCCAGCCGCTTTGCCGGCCCGGCCACGGTCATGCTGGAAGCGGAACTCGACACCCTGGCGGACAACGCCACCTTGCTGGCGATCACCACCGGCAGCGGCCACACCGTGCGCGTGGTGGCCGGGCCGCAGATCGGCGTGGTGGTGAGCCGCGCCGGCGATGCCGACGTGCAGTCGCTGGCCCCGCTGTACGCCGCGCCGGGCATCACCCGCGTGTTGCTGAGCTACGCCGCCGGCAGCGTGCAGATTGGCGTGGGCGATGCCGCTGAAGGGCTGGCGCTGGCCGCCAGCGTGCCGGGATTCGACGCCAGCACCGTCACCGCCGTGTGGATCGGCAGCCATGCCGGGGCCAACGCGGCGCGGCTGCAGCTGCGCCGGCTGGACATCGACAGTGGTGCCGTGGCCCAGGCTGCGCTGCCGGCCCGCACGCGCGGCCGGTGGAGCCCGCGCACCTTCGTGCAGCCGCGCGCTTCGCTGGCCGCCCCGGCGCTGGGCAGCGTGCCGGCCTACGCGCCGCCGGCGCAGGCAGTGGCCGGTGCCAGCCACACCTATTCCGTGATCGGCAACAGCTACTGGCGCCGCAGCCACGCCAGCGCGATGACCGACACCCTGCCGGCCGCGAACAGCGTGGGCGCTGTTGAGGGCACGCCGGCCAAGATCCAGATCATCAACGATGGCCCGGGCAGCATCACCATCACGTCAAGCAGCCTGCTGCGGCCGCCGTACAGCAACCCGGATGCCCCGCTGCCGGCGGTGGCCAGCGTGGTGCTGCCGCCGGGCTTCCGCATCCTGTTCGCGGCGGATGGTTACGACCCCGCCACCAAGGACTGGATCGAAGACAACGAGGCGTGGTGGTACGTGATCCGGCCGCTCGATGGCCTGTCGACGCGCTACGAGTTCGTGAGCATCTACGGCCCGCCGGACCCGGCCAACCCGAATCGTTCGATCATCTTTCCGCCGGCCTACTGCAGCTACAACGCGGACATCGGCCCGGTGCGCCAGCTCAGCGGCGCTGCGGTGCAGGCCATGAACCGCTGGATCTTCTACGGCAGCCAGCTGGAAGCCTCGAAAGCGATGCGCTACCTGCGCGATGCCTGCGCGGGGGACTACTGGCGCGAGTCCATCGGCATCACCACGATCACTGCGCTCAAGAGCCAGATCAACAGCACCGGCTACGCCTACCTGGGCGTGCGCGAATCCGGTGCCGGCACGGCGGAGG
>CAYPJK010000061.1:5340-8911 GCA_964411025.1 uncultured Nevskia sp. | reverse complement strand
ACCAAGTTTGCCGATCACGAACAGATCCGCGCCTGGTTCCGTTACCGCATGGACCAGACCGTGGTGTTCTTCAAAGCGCAGATCGGCGCCGGCCGCATCAGCCCCGGCGTGTGGGCCAGCACCAGCACCGGGCGCGGCAACCATGCCCAGCAGGCCGGGCTGGCGGCCGCCGTGTGCGCCTGCATGATGGAGCGGGCGGACTACCTCGAGTTCGCGTGGTCCATCTTCCGGGATGCCGTACAGGATGCCGCCGACGTGCCCAGCTTCATCGGTGCGCTGCCGCTGGAAATGCGCCGCGCGCAGAAGAGCCTGCAGTACCAGTGCCTGGCCATGGGCGCGCTGGTGCCGCTGGCGGAGATCCTCGAACGCTTCGGCTATGACGCCTACGGCTACCTCGGCGGCGCGCTGATCACGATGATCAACTGGACGGTGGAATCGATCGACACGCCCAGCATGGTGACCGCCGAACAGGCGCGGATGATCGGCCTCGGTGCGCCTTGGGACACGGGCGTGGTGAGCGTCACGCAGGAACCGATCGGCCTGGGGCAAGACACCGACCCCACCAGCGGCGAGCTGCTGCCGAATGAATCCCGCGTGGCGTGGATTTATCAGGCCTACCGGCGCTTGAGCACTGCACAGGCGAGCTGGCGGCCCACCTGGGCGAGCCGCTTCAACGTGTACGACACGATCTATGCCGGTGGCATCGGCGGCGCGCAGAGCTACCTGTACCGGTTCCCCGGTATCACCCTGCCGGAGCCTGAATGATGGCGGACCTCCCGCGCTATGCCGCCAGCGTGCCGCTGGGCGCGCTGGCCTACGTGTGCCTGGAAATCAGCCACCCGGCGTGGCCGCAGCCGTTCCGCTGGGTGCAGCAGCCGGTGGGTGTCGAGGTCAGCATCGCCGGCACGCCCACGCTGTTCCCCGGCTGGGATGACGTGGGCCGCTGGGAGTCCGGCAACCCCGGCACGGATGACACCGGCCGCGCCCGCCGCAGCCTGACGGTTGATGACGTCGACGGCACCGTGCTGGCCGCGCTGGAATCCGTGCTCGAGGAACCGGTGCGCGTCACCGTGCGGCTGTGGTGGTTCATCAGCACCGACACCACGGCGCCGGTGCTGGCGGAAAGCTACGCTGCGCAGGGCTTTGCGCCGGGTGCCGATGGCACGCTGCAGATCGACTGCGTGAGCCGCGATCTGTCCGTGCTGGCGGACCCATGGCTGCGCCACACGCGCAGCAACACACCCGGCCTGCGGGGGCGCTGAGCATGGCGATTTTCAAGGCGCTGAAGAAGGCCCTGCTGCTGCCGTTCAAGCCGTTCACCCTGCAGGCCAAGCTGGCGCTGAAGCTGATCACGCCGAAGCTGCCGAAGCTGCCCAGCGCGGCGGATGCCGAACAGGTGATCAGCCTGGCCGCGCAGAACAACGCGGCGAAGCTGGGCGAGCCGAAAACCGTGCTGTACGGCCGGAACGTGGGCTACTACCCGGCGCTGATCCAGCAGCCGTGGGCGGAGTTCGTGAACAACACGCAGCTGCTGCATCTGCGCATGCACGTCAGCGTGGGCATCTGCTCGATGGAATCGCTGCAGATCGGCAAGACGCCGATCACCGCGTTTCCGGGCACCACGTTCGAACTTCTGCCGCCTGGCCAGCCGATGACGCTGTTCCACCCCAACGTCTATGTGGCGGAGCAGGTCAACGGCGTGGAACTGGTGGTCGGCATCCTGGTGACGCGCAGCTATACCGACACCATCACGTTCAGCGGCAACCGCCTGCGCGTGCCGAACGACAGCGCCAGCATCGCGGCCCGGGCGGCGGCCGGCGTGGACCCGTTCTTCGGCGCGGCGGTGGGCAACAACCTGATCGTCAGCGGCACCGCGCTGAACGATGGCGCTTACTCGATCACCGGCATCGATGGCAGTGCGCCGCGCGATTTTCTGGATGCCGACACCACGTTCGATGCCGAAACCGTGCAGGCCACGATCAGCTGGGGCAGCTACGTGGAAAGCGGCACGCAGTACCCGGCGGTGGCCGGTGTCACGGTCACGTTCAGCGGCTCCTTGAGCAGCGCCAGGGCGGCGCCGCTGGGCGGCAATGACACGCCGCTGGATATTTTCCTGCCGGGCGATCTGATGACGTTCACGCTCAACGCCGCCGGTGCCAACCGTTACGTGGCGTTCAAAGTTCTGGCTGTGGATGACGACGGCGCATTGATCCTCGACCCGCCGCCAACCACGCTGGGCCCGGTGGTGGTCAACGCGGTGCTGCTGCGCCGATATTTCGGCCCGTTCCCGGTCTGCCCGCCGGGCGATACCGTGGACCGTGTGGCGTTCGATCTGCTGTGGCCGCAGGGCATCGGCGCGAAGGGCGGCACCAAGGACATCACCATGCGCTTCGACGCGCAGCGGCAGGCCATTGATGACGCTGGCACGCCCACCGGCGGCTGGCTCAGCTTCAGCACCATCGAGGTGACGGCGCAGAGCCGCAACCCGTACCGCCGCAGCTTCGAGTTCAGCGTGACGCCGGGCCGCTACCAGGTGCGGCTGGCGCAGGTGAGCATCGACAGCAGCAACGCCGAAATCATCGACACCGTGCAGTGGGTCGGTGCCCGCGGCTACGTGGTGCCACGCGATGGCGAGCGGCCGGATGTGGATGCGGACAGCACCACGCTGGCCGTGACCCTGCGGGCCAGCAACGCGATCGGCAGCGCGGATGATCAGAAGATCAACGGCACGTTTCAGCGCTGGCTGGAACCGCTGGCCGGCGGCGCCGAAGTGCCCACGTCCTCAATCGTGCTCGCCGTGCTCGACAAGCTGCGCGGCCGCTTCACCGCACGCGGTCGCGAGATCCCGGTGGGCGAGATCGACATGGCCGCGCTCGCCGCGCTGGACACCACGCTGAGCGCGCGCGGCGATGCGTTCGACGGGCAGATCAGCGTCAGCAGCAACCTGCTGGACAACCTGAACACCATCCTGCAGCTGGGCCGCGCGGAGATCGCGTACCGGTGGCAGGACGGCACCATCAGCGTGTACCGCGATGCGCCCACCGCGCCGGTGATGCTGCTGACCGATCGGGACAGCGAGGTCACGGCCTACAGCGTCCGCACCCGCACCGAGAACGATGCCACCGGCCTGCAGGTGAGCTACCTGGAACCGGCGTTCGCGGACGAGGGCATCATCGGCATTGGCGACACCGATGCCAAGCCGATCAAGCTCGACCTGCGCAACGGCTGTATCAGCCGCCAGCGCGCCTGGGAGGCCGCCAACTTCGCCTGGAACGCGGAGCGCTTCCGCAACCGCTCGCTCACGCTGCGCGCGGAGCTTGAACCGCTCAGCCTGCATCTGGGTGACCGCGTGCTGGTGCAGTGCACGGAACGAGGCTGGGGGCAGTCCGCCGAAGTGGTGAGCCGCGTCGGCCGGCTGCTGACCGTGCAGCCGCCGCTGGTGTGGGCCGGCACCGGCCATGCCGTGCGCCTGCGCGGGCCGGGTGGCGAGCCGGGTGGGGTGATCGACTGCACGCGCGGCGCGGCGGATGACCAGCTGCTGCTGGCCGCTGATCCGGACGTGGAGTTCACC
>CAYPJK010000061.1:0-5330 GCA_964411025.1 uncultured Nevskia sp. | reverse complement strand
TGACGAACACGTCGACGCACACCAGCCGCTCGAGCTCGCGCAGCGCGTCGCGCAGCCGGCCCGCCTTCAGCATCGTCAAGAGCGGGTTGCCGCCGGTCACGAACAGCGCACGCACCTGGCGTTTTTCACGGCGGCAGACGCGCCGCGTCTGGCGATCGTGCAGGGCATTACCTGGGCGGAGAAATCTGGCCCAGGGCAGGAATCGACCGTGGATTGCGTCATCGACGATGACCGCGTGCACGCCGACCCCGGCCCCGCGCCGGAAGACCCGTTCGCGCCGGTCATCTCGCCGCCGTCGCTGGCGATCGTGGGGCTGGACGCCACGGACAACGCGGACGGCACCGTGAGCGTGGCGTGGGATGCCGTGACCGCCGCCACGCTGTACGAGCTGCAGTGGCGCTACAGCGGCGCACTGGCGTGGACCACCGCACGGCGCGGTGCGGGCAATGCCGCCACGTTCAGCGTGCCGGCATCGGGCATGGTGGAGATCCGCGTGCGCGCCTTCGGCGGCGGCCGTATCGGCGGGTACGCGCAGACCAGCCTCACGGTGATCATCACCAGCGGCGGCGGCAGTGGGGCCGCGCTGGCGGTGACCATCACGCCCGCCAACGTCTACGGCTTCACCACGGGCAGCCTCGCCACCAGCGACGAATGCAGCGGCACCGCCACCGGCGGCCGGCCGCCATACGCCTACCAGTGGCAGCTGCTGACCAGCACCGGCGGCCTGGTGCTGATCGGAAGCGCCACCAGCCGCGCCACCCGCTTCAGCGCACCCGGCATGACCGCCGGCCAGATCCGGCGCGGCACCGCCCGCCTGCGCGTGACCGATGCCGACAGCACGGTGGTGTTCAGCAGCAGCGTCGACATCAAGCTCGAGCAGTACAGCAGCGGCGGTACGCCGGGCGGACAGAGGGCCGACTGATGACCCCCACCGAAGCACTCGCCGTTCTGCAGCAGTACCAGCGCTGGCGTCGCGATGACGACGGCGGCGATGACGCGCCGTCCGTGTCGATGCCCAACCCCCGCGAGATCGGCCGCGCGCTCGATGTCGCCATTGCCACCCTGCAGTCCATCACCCCCGGAGACACCCCGATGGCTACCCCGAAAGCTGCGAAGAAAAACGCCAAGCGTGCCGCCAAGGCCGCCGCCGCCAAGGCCGGTCCGGCCGCCAATCTGGCCGGCGGCGGTGGCGTGCCCACGCGCCCGCGCAAACCCGGCGGATGAGGCGGGCGGAGGCCGCTGCCGCGCTGCTGCTGTGGTACGCCAGCGCGGCCGGCTACCTGCTGGTGCGGCAGGGCGATCCGGGCGGCGACACCCCCGCCGCCAACGCGGCGAGGGCGGCCTGCTACGCGGTGCCGCCGGGCGTCGCGGAGCTGCGCGCGGAATGGCAGCTGGCGCCGCCGGCCGGCGCCATCAGCATCCTCACGCCGAACAGCAGCAGCACGCAGTGGCGCGCGTCGTCGATGGCCGCCGGCCAGCTTCGCACGGGCGACTACCGCTGCCGTGTCACCGATGCCGTGGGCGCGGTGGTCAACAGCGCCACGGTTGTTGTCACGCTTGAAAACGTCGCCACCGGCAGCACGCCGGGCGGCGGAGGCGTCATGCCGTAGCGCAGTGTCCTGCTTGATCCACCCGCCCGCCAATGCGGGTTTTTTTGTGCCCGGAGCCCAACATGCCTGATCCCGTCAACCACGAAGCTAGCCTCGTCATCCTGCCGCTTGATGCGCGCACCGCGTCGCCCGAAACGATCTACCGGCTGATCCGCGCTGTGGGTGCGCACGTGATCATCCGCATCAACAGTGCGCCCGGAAGCGGCCAAACGCTGACGCCGCGCATCGTCGGCGTCGACGCACTGGGCGACGAATACCCGCTGCTCACCGGCCCTGCGCTGATTGCGCCCGGCACCACGATTCTGCGCATCGGCCCAGGGCTGTTGCCGGTCCCCAACGCCATCGCAGCCGATCGCCTGCCGCCGGTATGGGGCGTCGCTTTTGATCACAGCGGCGCGGGCAGCTGGACGTACAGCGCCACCGTCAATGTCCACAACGGCTGAGGTCCACCATGATCAACAACTTCAACACCGGCGACCGGCCGCTTTCGGTGGTCGTCGAGACTTTCGCCGAGCTGCTGGCGCTGCCGGCCTCGTGGCGGCGCGTGGGCGACCGCTATGCCGTGCGGCAGCCGGTATGCACTGGCGGAACGCACGGGACCGTGTGGGTGTGGACCGGCACGTTGTTTCGTCCTGCCGGTCGGCAGCTTGTTCTCATCAGTAACACATTGATTACGACGGCAGGTCCGACGACAAACGAGCAATTGATTCGCTCGACACTGTTCGACGTCGGCGTACTTGCTGGTGTTCGCATCTTCACGTCGTCAGCAAGTCTCGATCGCTCAGTCGCCGATACGAGTAGCTCTCAAATGAGAGACAGAATCGGTTTGTTTGGGAGCACAAGCGATTCTCAGATTTCAAACGCTACGAGCGGAAGTGGTTCACGCCAAGAGACATTCCCATCGCGTTTCAATGTTCTAAGCAACACGTCGATTGCGATTACCCCTGTGGATGCAGGAAATGGTGCAGGAAACACCAACGGTTTCGATGTCCGGTTTGGCAGCGGCGTCAATCGAGCAGCGGCGCGGACAGTGCCCGACCTCGCAGCGAACGCCCTGTACTACTCGATTACCTACCAACAGGCAGCAAGCCCTCTGGCTACAATTTCTTCGTCGTTCTGGCACATCTGGGTGGAGTAACCAATGCTCACAATCGACCACATTTCAAAGCTCCCCCCGGATGCCTTGCTCGCTGTCACCCAGCCGGACGGCTCGATACACGTATACATACCGGGCGACGGTCTGCTCCCGATGCCGCGACCCGTGGCGGTACCGCCGCTGCGCGTCGTGAGCATGAGGCAGGCGCGGTTGGCGCTGCTCGGCGCAGGTCTGTTGTCCAAAGTCGACGCGGCCATCGCCGCGCTGCCGGAGCCGCAGCGGAGTGCCGCAAAAATCACGTGGGAATACTCCACTGAAGTGCGCAGCAGCGATTTGCTTGTCAGCCAGCTCGCCGCCGGTCTTGGGCTTGACGATGCCGCGCTCGATGCGCTGTTCGACGCGGCAGAAACGCTGTGACGACGCAGCGCGCAACCGGCGACAAGCTGTCGACGGCGTTACTCCACTTGTGCCCGGCGTCGATGCCATTCCTGCCGCATCTGCTGGCCGCGGTATCGCTGTTGATCGTGCACTGGAAAGGGGGTGGGCTGTGGCAGTCTCGGAAACCGCAGTAGGCGAGGCGGCGCGCACCGTCGCCGCAGGGGCCATGCTCACCGCATCCGGTCCGCTGTTGTCGGACTACGCCAGCATTGCGATCGCGGGCGCGGTGGGCGCCCTGATCAAGATCGGCAGCACACCGGAGATCAAGAGCAGCGTGGCGGAATCGCTGTGGGCGCTGGCCATCGGCGTGAGCCTGGCGGTGCTGTTCGGCTGGTTCAGCGCGCAGTACGTGGCGCAGTGGATGGACGCCACGGTGGACGCGCTGATCTTCCCGCTGGCCGGCGTGCTGGGCCTGATCGGCAAAGACTGGCCGGCCGCCGCCCGGTTCGTGTGGAACTGGCGCACCGCCGGCAAGGTCAACACCGGTGCCGGCAACGGAACAGGGGGTGGCTCATGATCGGCACCGCGCTCGACCTCGCCGCGGTCAACCTGCCGCAGCTCATGCGCTCCGCGCTGTGGCTCGGCGTCGCGTGGATGATGCTGTGCCGCGCCCGCAAGATCGGCCCGGACAGCCGCCGGCTGGTCAACATCAGCATCGCCTGCGCCGGTGCCGGCGCCCTCGGCGAAGCCCTGACGCTGATCGTGCCGTGGACCGCCCGCCAAGCCATGGCCATCGACCTGCTCACCGTGGGCGGCTGGTTCGGGCTGCTGATGGCGTTCAGCAGCGAGTGGGCCGGTGGCGCGCCGGAAGTGACACGGCGGCGGTGATCAGGCGGCCGGCGGTGGCGGCTTGCCGGTGACGATGTGATGCAACGTGTACCAAGCCGAAAACGGCATTTCGCGGGCGCCCGGCGTGTCCGGCGCTGCGGTCCAGCGCCGGATCGTTCGGCTGTCTGTGCCGATCAGGGCGCCGGCGGCTGCGCCGGTAAGCTGGTGATCAGACAGGAAAGCCCGGAGGCGATCCGGGCTGTGGCTGTATTCGTCAGCGTTCATTGATCGCAGATCATCGCAAGCCGAGCTTCTCTTTTTCGGCTTTCGTGAAGTGATAGTTGAATTGCCCCCCTGAAATCATCCCGTACGTGACCCCAACGCGAGTTCCCGCCCAACGCTGCTCGATCTGCTCGAAATCATCTGCGTCTTCGTCGGCGCTCTCGTACTCCACGAGCGCGGCATCGGCTTCTCGCTTTGCAGCGGCATACGATTCGCTGGCCTCAATAATCGCGGTAGCTGCCGCGACGCTCTCAACGGTTACCTCATCGATCTTGACGATGGCGAGTACCGTTTTTTTCCCGACCAGAGCCGCTACGGCCCAGCCCGCTGACCAGTTGAAATTTTCGGGAATTTGAGCAGTCATCATCGGTGTTTCTCCGGTAGTGCCGCCTGCGGTGTGCAGTGGCGATGGGTGTAGATTAGGGCCATTGGCCCGGCTGGTAAAGTGCCGTTTGTCGGGCCATTGGCCCTAACGTGAATTGCACAAAACTCTTCCGGCAACCCGCGCCGCTACGTCGCCGATCCTGCCGGTCCGTACAAAACGAAATCGGCCAAGCGCCTGATTCAGCAAGAACTCTTACTGGCCTTTTAATCCGTTGGTCGATGGTTCGATCCCATCACGACCCACCATCTTCATCTTGCGCAGGTCGCACCCCGCCTCAACGAGAAGCCCGCAATCGCGGGCTTTTTGCTTGGTGGCGTCCGGGCTGCCTCTGCGCTGCGTTCCCATCCGTAACGGCAGCTGACGGCATGAGTCCGTTGGCACCGGCGCTGTGGCGACCAGTTGTGATCGACCATTGCGCTGCCTGTAGTGGCCGGGCAGGCTGCCTGCAGTGGAATAGCCAAGACAGCTCGATGGCGTCCGGGGAGACGATCACGTGGGAGGCAGGCGCTCAGTGCACGCAACAGGGTGGATACGGAACCTCACGCCGCAGGTGATCGCCGTGGGCCTGCTTTCCTCCGTGGCGGTCATCATTCCGGGCTACCTGACGCTGCTCGTGCACAAGCCGCATCTCGTCGTCGAACTCGATGCGCCTCGGCTCATGCTGGTCTGCAGCGGGGTGACGCTGCCGATGCTGCTGACCCATCTGCAGCGCTCGGAGGCCACGTCTGCCGCACATCGCAACCCGATTGCC
>CAYPJK010000060.1:0-10497 GCA_964411025.1 uncultured Nevskia sp. | reverse complement strand
TTGGGCAGAACATCTGATGCGTGCCGGCCTTGCCATTGTCGCCGTGACGCTGCTCGCCAGCGGCTGCAGCAGCCTGTCGCCGCGCGTGTCGTTCGGCGACGACCGGCCGCAGCCGGTGCCGATCCCGCTGCCGCAGGGGATGCCGAGCGAGGGCGCGATCTTCAGCGACGGCCAGTCGATGGCGCTGTTCGAGGACGCCAAGGCGCGCAACGTCGGCGATCTGGTCACCATCCTGCTGATCGAGAAGACGCAGGCGCAGAAATCGGCGCAGACCAGCACCTCCAAGGCGTCCGACGTCAACCTCACCGATGTCACCGTGCTCGGCCGGCCGGTCCGCGTCAACACCGGCATCAGCGGCGAACGCAGCGCCAAGGGCGGCGGCGATTCCAAGCAGAGCAACAGCCTCGACGGCAGCGTCACGGCAGTGGTCGTTGGCCGTCTGCCGAACGGCCTGCTGCAGGTGCGCGGCGAGAAGCAGGTCGAGCTGAACCAGGGCTTCGAAACCCTGTTCATCGATGGCGTCGTGCGGCCGATCGACATCCTGGCCAACAACACGGTGTCGTCCGACAAGGTCGCCAACGCCCGCGTGTCCTACAAGGGTCGAGGCGCGCTGGCCGATGCCAATTCGCAGGGCTGGCTGACCCGCTTCTTCAATTCCCCGTGGTTCCCGTTCTAAGGCCTGCGAGCACCCTGATGAGCACCATGCGCGTTGCCTTTCACGTCATCGCCGGCGTGTGCCTGCTGGTGGCGATCGCGATCCTAAATCCGGTTCGTGCCGAGCGGGTCAAGGATCTGGCGACCGTCGCCGGTGTCCGCTCGAACCCGCTGGTCGGCTACGGACTGGTGGTCGGCCTCGATGGCACGGGCGACCAGACCTCGCAGGCACCGTTCACCGTGCAGAGCCTGAAGGCGATGCTGGCCCAGCTCGGCGTCACCGTGCCGCCGAACGTCAACCCGCAGCTGAAGAATGTGGCGGCGGTGGCGATCAACGCCGAACTGCCGCCGTTCGCCAAGCCCGGCCAGACGATCGTCGTCACCGTGTCGTCGATCGGCAACTCCGGCTCCTTGCGCGGCGGCACCCTGCTGATGGCGCCGCTGAAGGGCGCCGATGGCCAGATCTATGCGATCGCCCAGGGCAATGTCGTGGTCGGCGGCCTCGGCGTGTCGGCCAAGGACGGCTCGCGCGTCACCATCAACGTGCCGAGCGCCGGCCGGGTGCCGGGCGGTGCCACCGTCGAGCGCAGCGTGCCGGCCACCTTCGGCGCCAGCCCGGAGCTGCGGCTCGATCTGCGCACCTCCGATTTCACCACCGCCACCCGGCTGGCCGCCGGCATCAACAGCGCGCTTGGCAGCGAAGTCGCCCGCGCCATCGACCCGGTCACCGTCACCGTGCAGGCGCCGGCCGATCCCAATGCCCGCGTCGCCTTCATGGCGCAGCTGGAAAGCCTCGACGTCGCGCCCGGTGACGCGCCGGCGCGGGTGATCGTCAATTCGCGCACCGGCACGGTGGTGATTTCCTCGATGGTCCGGGTGCTGCCCGCGGCGGTGTCGCACGGGTCTCTGAGCGTCACCATCAGCGAGAAGCCGCAGGTCAGCCAGCCAGCGCCGTTCTCGCAGGGCGAGACGACCGTGGTACCGCGCTCGCAGATCGAGGTCACCTCGGGCGCCAAGCCGGCCTTCGTGTTCGATGGCGGCACCAGCCTTGACGACATCGTCCGCGCCATCAATCTGGTGGGCGCGGCACCCGGCGATCTGGTGGCGATCCTCGAAGCGCTGCGCGCCGCCGGTGCGCTGCGTGCCGAGCTGGTGATCATCTGATGGCCGGCCTGCCGCTAGGCGCGGCGAAGGCCGCGTCGCCGATCGACACCATCGACTTCAACCAGTACGCGAAGCTGCGTGCAGGGGCCAAGGGCAACGATGCCGGCACCGTCCGTGAAGTTGCCCGCCAGTTCGAGGCGCTGTTCACCCAGATGCTGCTGAAGGCCTCGCACAGCGAAGATTCGTCGGCCAATGATCTGCTCGGCGGCTCCGGCAGCGACACCTACCGCGATCTCTACGACCAGCAGATGGCCGGGCACCTGTCATCCGGCAAGGGGCTGGGTCTGGCCGACCTGCTGACCCGTCAGCTGCTCGGCAAGGCGGCACCGGAAGCCGCCGATCCGGCCACCATCCAGAAGCTGTCGCGCGCACCGCGGCCGGCAGTCGATGTCGACAACCAGCCGCCGATGAAATCGGCCGAGCGGCCGAGCGATGCCAATGCCTTCGTCGACGCCCTTACCCCGCATGCCGAAAAGGCGGCGAAGGAGCTGGGCATTCCGGCTCGCGTGCTGGTGGCACAGGCCGCGCTGGAAACCGGATGGGGCAAGAAGCAGATCCGGAACGCCGACGGCAGCGACAGCCACAACCTGTTCGGCATCAAGGCCAGCCAGGGCTGGGATGGCGCGACCACCAATGCGCTGACACACGAGTACGAAGGCGGAGAAAAGCACCGCGAACGCGCCGATTTCCGTTCCTACGCTTCGGTCGGCGAAGCCTTTGATGACTACGTCCGCTTCATCAAGGACAACCCGCGTTACGCCGCCGCGCTGCGCAGCGGCGGCAGCGCCAGCCAGTACGCGCAGGGCTTGCAGAAAGCCGGCTATGCAACCGATCCGGCCTATGCCGCCAAGATCGCCAGGATCGCCTACGGACGGACGATGAACGCCTCGCTCGACGCCGCGCAGAACGATCTCGCGGGGCGGACCTTGTGAGCGGCGCGCGCCAACAAAATGGCGCCGACCGGCGGCTGGCCCCGCGCGGCGGCCGTGGCACCGAACCTGCAGGAGCCCGGTCATGAGCGACATTCTCGGCATCGGCATTTCCGCACTGCTGGCCAACCGCAGCGGTCTCGACGTCACCGGCCACAACATCGCCAACGTCAACACCGCCGGCTATTCGCGGCAGCGGCTGGACCTGAGCAACCGCGTCGGCGCGGTCACCTCCTACGGCTTCGCCGGCAACGGCGTCACCGTGCGCGGCGTCGAACGGCTGTCCGACAGCTTCGTGTTCGCCCGCGAGATCGCCGGCACGGCATCGCTGTCGCGGGTCGAGACCTTCAGCACCGAAGCCAAGCGCACCGATGCGCTGCTGTCCGACGCCAATACGGGCCTCGGCACCACGCTGAGCAGTTTCTTCGACAGCCTGTCGGTGATGGCGACCACGCCGTCGTCGACCGCGACCCGGCAGACCGTGCTCACTGCCGCCGACGCGCTGGCCGGCCGCTTCAACGACCTGCAGGGCCAGCTCGACGCCGACGAGCGTTCGATCAACAGCCGCATCGGCCAGACCGTCACCGAGATCAACAACTACGCGGCGACCATCGCCAGCCTCAACGACCGCATCTCGATGGCGCTCGGCGCCTCGGGCGGCAAGCCGCCGAATGATCTGGTCGACCAGCGTGCGCAGGCGATCCGCGAACTGTCGCAGCGGGTATCGGTCAGCACGGTGGAGCAGGACGACGGCTCGCTGAACGTGTTTGTCGCCAACGGCCAGAGTCTGGTCGTCGGCACCACCACCAGCGCGCTCGGCACCCGGCCCAACGAGTTCGATTCGGCGCGCAGCGAAGTGACCGTGCAGGGCGGGGCGGTGATCAGCGGCCAGGTCGGTGGCGGCACGCTCGGCGGCCTGCTTGATACCCGTCGCGAAATCCTTGATCCGGCCCGCGAGAAGCTCGGCCGCATTGCCATCACGCTGTCGGAAACCGTCAACGCCCAGCAGGCCAAAGGCGTCGACCAGAACGGCGACTTCGGCGGTCCGCTGTTCACGCCGCTGGCCGGCGTGGCGCCGGCATCGAGCCGCAACACGGGCAGTGCGGCGGTGACGGTCGGCTTTGCCGATGCGACCCAGCTTGACGGCAAGCCCTACCAGCTCGGCTTCGACGGCAGCACCTGGTCGCTGACCGATCCGGCCACCGGCTCGGCGGTACCGTTCACCGGCAGCGGCACGGCCGCCGATCCGTTCGTCGCCAGGGGCTTCAGCCTGGCGGTGGGCGGCACGCCGGCAGCGGGCGACAAGTTCCTGATCCAGCCGGGTCGGCGGGCCGCCGGCCAGCTGGCCGTGGCGATCGGCAATCCATCGCAGCTGGCCGCCGCCGCGCCGATCAAGGCGGGTGCCGCGACCACCAATACCGGCACCGGCACGATCACGCCGGGCGTGGTCACCGATGTCACGAATACCGCGCTGCGCGATCCGGTCAGCATCCAGTTCACCGGGCCGGGCACCTATTCGATCAACGGCAGCGGGTCGTTCGCCTACACCGCCGGCCAGCCGATCAGCGTCAACGGCTGGCAGGTCGAGATTTCCGGCAATCCCGCGACCGGCGACAGCTTCACCGTCGGCCCGACCGGCGCCAACAGCGGCGACGACCGCAACGCCCGGCTGCTGTCCGGCATCGCCAGCAAGGCGCTGCTCGATGGTGGCCTGAACACGCTGACGGCGGCCAACGGCCAGCTGGTGCAGCAGGTCGGCTCCAAGGCGCAGACCGCGCAGCTGCAGCTCGATGCCCAGAGCGCGCTGGCTGCGCAGACGCTCAGCGAGCGCAACGCGCTGTCGGGCGTGAATCTCGACGAGGAAGCCGCCGACCTGCTGCGCTGGCAGCAGGCCTACCAGGCGTCCGCCCAGATCATCGCCACCGCCAGCACGATCTTCGATTCGCTGCTGGCTGCGACCCGCCGCTGACAGGACCTGCGCCGATGAGAGTCTCGACCGCCGATTTCTACCGCCAGAGCATCGTCTCGCTGCAGCGGCAGCAGTCCCTGGCATTGCACACGCAGAACCAGCTGTCGTCGGGCAGCAAGCTGCAGACGGCGGCCGACGATCCGACCGGCGCGGCACACGGCTTGTCGCTGGACCAGACGCGGGTGGCCAACCAGCGTTACACCGAAAACACCAAGGCGCTCGGCGAGCGGCTGGGGCTCGAGGAGAACGCGCTCGGCGGCATCAGCGAAACCCTGAACCGGGTGCGCGAGCGGGCCTTGCAGGGCAACGGCGGCACCCTGAGCGATTCCGATCGCGCTTCGATCGCCGCCGACCTGCGCCAGTCACTCGACAGCCTGCTCGACTACGCCAACGCCGCCGACGGCGAAGGCCGCTACCTGTTCGCCGGCAGCAATGACGCGCAAGCACCGTTCGCGCTGACCGCCGGCGGCACCCAGTTCAGCGGCGACGACGTGATCCGCCAGGTGCAGATCGGCCCGAATCGCGCGGTCGCTTCCAGCGACAGCGGCGCCGATGTGTTCCTGCGCCATCGTTCCGGCAACGGCAGCTTCAGCGTCGCCGCGACGGCCACCAACACCGGTACCGCGACGATCGCCAGCGCGCGGCTGTCCGATGCCGCCAGCTGGGACGGCGGCAGCTACGCGCTGAGCTTCTCGGCCGGCCAGTACAGCGTTGCCGACGGCGGCGGCAATATTGTCGCCAGCGGAACCTACACGGCCGGGCAGACGATCCGCTTCCGCGGCGCCGACCTGACCGTTGCCGGGGCGCCGGCCGATGGCGACAGTTTCGCGATCACGCCGAGCGCGCAGCAGGATCTGTTCGCCACCGTGCGCGACCTGATCGGCTTGTTCGAGACGCCGACCAGCGCCAACCCGGCTGCCCGTGCCCAGGTGCAGACCGGCGTGCTCGACAAGCTCGGCGCGCTGGAAACGGCGCAGAGCCGGGTGATCGACGTCCGCGCCCGGCTCGGTGCCCGGCTGGTGGCCGCCGACGATGCGCAGAACCAGCTGTCGTCGCAGCTGGTGAAGATCGACGAGGCGCTGTCCGGCATCCGCGATGTCGACTACGCCGAGGCGGCCAGCCGGCTGACCCAGCAGCTGACCGGCTTGCAGGCGGCGCAGCAGTCGTTCGCCAAGATCCAGGGCCTGAGCCTGTTCAACTACCTGCGCTGAGACAGGCCGGGAACGGCCCGTTGCCGGCCGCTTCATCCGGCGCGTGGCAGACCACGCAGCGCTTGTTGCCTTCGGGCTCCCGGAAGCAGGCACCGTGGTCGTTCGGTTGATGTTCCGGGCGCGGGCCGGGCTGCGACTGCCAGTCAGCCCGGGGACGCGACGGATCGCAGAAGCGCTCGGCGATGCCGAGTACCGGCATCAGCCGGCGGTAGAACGCGAGCGCGCGATCGAAGTCGCGGACACCGATGAAAACGTCGGAAATCATGGCCGGGTACGGGCGGAGCGGTGAGTCGCGCCGAGTGCCGTAAATCGTCGTGTGGACGCGCGGCCGGCGGTGCGGGCGCTGTCGGACACTGGGCGATCGACGTACGCTTGCGGCCCGCCCCCCAGTTGTCGCCCGCATCATGTCTGACCGCATCACGCCGTTTCACCTCGCCATTCCGGACGATGCGCTCGTCGACCTGCGTCGCCGCCTCGAATACACGCGCTGGCCGGATCGGGAAACCGTGGGCGACTGGTCGCAGGGCGTGCCGCTGGCGCAGGCGCAGGCGCTGATCGAGCACTGGCGCACGCGCTACGACTGGCGACGCTGCGAGGCGCGCCTGAACGCACTCGGTCAGTTCACGACCGAGATCGACGGGCTGTCGATCCATTTCCTGCACATCCGTTCGAAGCACGCCAACGCGATGCCGATGCTGCTCAGCCACGGCTGGCCCGGTTCGGTGATCGAGTTCCTGAAGGTGATCGGCCCGCTGACCGATCCCGAAGCCCACGGCGGCCACGCCGACGATGCTTTCCATCTGGTGATTCCGTCGCTGCCGGGCTTCGGCTTTTCCGGCAAGCCGACCCGCACCGGCTGGGGCGTCGCGAGGATCGCGGCGGCCTGGTCCACCCTGATGGCGCGGCTTGGCTACGCGCGTTACGTCGCACAGGGCGGCGACTGGGGTGCGGTGGTGACGACCCAGCTCGGCAAGCTGCAGCCGCAGGGCCTCGCCGGCATCCACGTCAACTTGCCGGTGGTGCTGCCGGAGACGCTGGAGGGTCCGTTCAGTGACGGCGAAGCGGCGATGCTGGCGGCGCTGAAGGACTACGAGCGTTGGGACGGCGGCTATTCGCACCAGCAGTCGACACGGCCGCAGACGCTGGGCTATGCGCTGGCTGATTCGCCGAGCGGCCAGGCGCTGTGGATCTACGAGAAGTTCTGGAAATGGATGGACTGCAACGGCGACCCGCTGAGCGTGCTGTCGGCCGACGAGATCCTCGACAACATCATGCTGTACTGGCTCGGCAACAGCGCCGCGTCATCGGCCCGTCTGTACTGGGAAAGCTACCAGGGCGCATTCACGGCAGTGCCGCTGAGCCTGCCGGCCGGCTGCAGCGTGTTCGCGAAGGAAATCTACCGCGCGCCGCGCAGCTGGGCGGAAGCCTGCATGTCGCAGCTGATCCACTGGAACGAGCTCGATCGCGGTGGCCACTTCGCGGCCTTCGAGCAGCCGGCGCTGTTTGTCGGCGAGTTGCGGACCTGCTTCCGGACGCTGCGCGGCTGAGCGCGCAGCCCGCCGCTTACTTCTCGACGAAGGCGCGTTCGAACACGTAGTCGCCCGGCTCGCCGATGCCCGGGCTGACGACGAAGCCGCGCTTGTCGAGCATCGCCCGGGTGTCGGCCAGCATCGACGGACTGCCGCAGATCATGCCGCGGTCGGTTTCCGGGTTCAGCGGAGGAAGGCCGATGTCGGTGAACAGCTTGCCGCTTTCGATGAGATCGGTCAGCCGGCCCTGGTTGCGGTAGGCCTCGCGGGTCACGGTCGGGTAGTAGATCAGCTTGGTCCGCACCATCTCGCCAAGGAACTCGTCGTTCGGCAGTTCTTCGGTGATGTAGTGCTGGTAGGCCAGTTCGCTGACCAGCCGCACGCCGTGGATCAGCACCACCTTCTCGAAGTGCTCGTAGGTTTCCGGGTCGCGGATGATGCTCATGAACGGCGCCAGCCCCGTGCCGGTGCCGAACAGGTACAGGTTCTTGCCGGGCTTCAGGTCATGGATGATCAGCGTGCCGACCGGCTTGTCCGATACCAGCAGCGGATCGCCGACCTTCAGGTGCTGCAGGCGCGAAGTCAGCGGGCCGTTCTCGACCTTGATCGAGAAGAACTCGAGTTCCTCTTCGTAGTTCGGGCTGGCGATCGAGTAGGCGCGCATCAGCGGCTTGCCGTTGACTTCGAGGCCGATCATCACGAAGTGGCCGTTCTCGAAACGCAGGCCCGAGGTCCGCGTGGTGCGGAAGCTGAACAGCGTTTCGTTCCAGTGGTGAACGTGGGTGACGGTTTCGGTGAGGAACTTGGCCATTGCGTGCGTCTGCGGCTCGAGCGGATGTTGGCAGGGCGCGCATTCTCGCCGATCGGCCGGCGTTCGTGATTTCTATGCTTATTCGATTTCCGGAAACGTCGGCGGACGGGCGAGGCTCGCTTCAGGCGAGCCGTTCGAGCCGCATCGGCAGCCGGTCCTTCGGGATCGGCAGGCTGGTGAAGTCCTGCGCCATCACGTAGCCGTCCGGTACGGTGAAGCGGAAGGTCAGCAGCAACCGGTGCAGGATCGTCTTCACTTCCATCATCCCGAAGTGCAGTCCGATGCACTTGTGTGCGCCGCCGCCAAACGGGGTCCACAGGAACGGGTGGCGACGGTCTTCGGCGCGGGCGCTGCCGAACCGGTCGGGGTCGAAGCGGGCAGGGTCGGTCCACCATTCCGGCAGGTGGTGGGTCAGCCAGGGCGTCACGGCCACCATCGCACCCTTCGGCAGGCGCACGCCGTTGAACGCGCATTCCTCGGTGACGCCGCGCGGCAGCATCGGCACCGGCGCAGCAATGCGCAGCGTTTCCTTGATCGCCAGTGTGGTGTCCTCGAAGCGGTCGAGGTCGGCGAAGGCCAGCGCGCCGCTGCCGATCGCCCGGCATTCCTCGCGCAGGCGTTCCTGCCAGACCGGTTGCCGGGCCAGCTGGTAGAGCAGGTTCGACAGGGTGATCGTCGAGGTGTCGTGCGCGGCCATCAGCACGAAGATCATGTGGTTGACGACGTCGTCGTCGGAGAACAGTTCGCCGTCGTCGGTGCGCGCCTCGCAGAGCCGCGAGAACAGGTCGGCGCCGGGATTCGCGCGCTTGCCGGGCAGCGCCCGGGCGAAATGACGCTCCAGCAGCTTCCGGACCTTGAGCCCGGCGTTCCAGCGGGTGCCCGGCACTGCGTAACGGATCAGGCCGGTGGCGGCCTGCACGGTGTCGAGGAAGGCCTCGTTGATCGCGTCGGCATCGTCGCCGGGCTTGCTGCCGACGAACACCTCGCTGCCAATGTTCAGGGTCATCGCCTTCAGCCGCTTGAACAGCAGGCAGTCGCCGGTCTCCCAGCCGGCCAGCTCGGCGTCGACGCTGTGCTGCATGCGGTCGAAATAACCCGACAGTGCCTCGTGGGAGAACGCGGCGTTCATGATCCGCCGGTGCAGGCGGTGCTCGTCGAAGTCCATCAGCATCAGGCCGCGCCGGAAGAACGGGCCGATGAAGTACGACCAGCGGGCGTTCTCGAACAGGTTGCCGCGGTTCTGCAGCACAAACTGGTTGGCGTCCGGCCCGAACAGGAAGTGGCACTGGGTGCCGAAGGCGTCGATCTTGGCGGCATCGCCGTGCCGCTCGTGCAGGCGCCGCAGAAAGGTATCGGCGTCGCGGATATAGGCGAGGCTGGAGCCGATCACCGGCCAGCTGCGGTGGTGCGGGGCTTCTCGCAGCCGGCCTTCGCCGACGCCAGCCGGGTGGACGGAATTCGCTGCGGGCGCTGCGCGCGCCGGCCGCTCGACGTCGGTCATGGTGACGGTCTCCTGCCGCACAGCATCTTGTCGTTTTGGGCGTTCCGGGCCGCTCGACGGCACGGAATTGAACAAACGGAAGATTGGCACAGAAACCCGAACGCCAGGCACAAAAAACGCCGCGTGAGCGGCGTTGCTTGCACGCGGCGCGACCTCGATGAAGATGGCGCTCCTACCCGGATTCGAACCGGGGTTAAAGCCGTGAGAGGGCTCCGTCCTAGGCCTCTAGACGATAGGAGCGTGGTCAGCGCGCGGCGGATTATAGGGCAATGCCCGGGCTTGTCCACGCCGGCGTTCGCGGGGCCGCCCCTCGGAGACTGCGGAAGCGCCGCGTCCTCGCGTAAACTTCTCGTTGCCTGCCTGCGGATCGCCCAACCTGGCGCCGGGTGCGGGCCTGACCGCAAGCCGCATCGAACCATTCTTCCGAGACCCGCCATCAGCGAGCCGAACCGCATTCCGCGCGAGCAGCACCCGATCTCGCGCGCCAAGATTTCTCCGGGCGCCCTGAAGGTGCTCTACGGTCTGAAGGACGCCGGCTACGAGGCCTATCTGGTCGGCGGCGGCGTTCGTGACCTGCTGGCTGGCCTGGAGCCCAAGGACTTCGACATCGCCACCAGTGCGCACCCGGAGCAGATCCGCAAGGTGTTCCGCAACTGCCGGCTGATCGGCCGCCGGTTCATGATTGCCCACGTGCGGGCGGGCGAGGAAATCCTCGAAGTCACCACCTTC
>CAYPJK010000059.1:0-10603 GCA_964411025.1 uncultured Nevskia sp. | reverse complement strand
CCCGTACCAGTTGGGGTCTCCGTCATAGAGGATCGGCACCACGTCGACATCCAGCCCGGTGCCCTTGAATGACACCGTCACGCTGTATGTCTGCGGCTTCACTTGGTCCGCCGAGAAGTTCGGGAACGCTTTGCGCAGCCGCTCTGCCAGATACTCCAGAAGCGCTGACACCTCTTGCGGCGCCTGGGCGCCGCTGATGTAGCAGGCCACGTCGATGTCGTTCAGGGAACGCAACGCCGTCCCTTTGGCCAGACTGCCGGCGAGAAGCATTTTCTTCAGCGTGAAGTCCGGGTGCTCGCCCAGATAGGTTTCCAGGCGGTCACGTAGGCGCTTGGCTTGGGCGCGGAATTCGTCCGCCTTGTCCTTGGGCAGGTTGACCCTGTCCTGCGCAAAGCGCGCGATCTCAGCATGACTAACGTGTTCTCGACTCATCAGTTACCTTCCTGGGAAACGCATGTCGAATTCGACATATACTTAATGTCTTATTTAAATCTTATTCCGCAAAAGAAGTCAACTTTTTTATGGCGAACTAGACATGACTGAAGAACGCGCTCCCTCCGATCTTTTCCAAGAGCGACTGAGGGCTGCTAGGGATCTACGCAAATGGAGCCAGGGCGAACTGGCTGAGAAGGCGGGCATGCCGCCCAGCTCAATCGCGCATTTCGAATCCGGCTCGCGCAAGCCGTCGTTCGATACGCTCAGACGCCTCGCTAACGCACTCGAGGTGACGACCGATTACCTGCTGGGCAGAGCTGACGATCCCTCATTGGCACAGGCCGCCGACCCACTTTTCCGCGATGTCAGCAAGTTAACCGGTAACGATCGGGAGCTGGCCAAGGACTTCTTGAAGATGCTCGCCGAGCGAAACAAACAAGGGAAGTGATCCATGACGAGCCTGCTGCTGCGCCTCAAACTCGCTAAACAGCGCGGAGAGGCCGTCCTCTCAGAAGAAAAGATCACAGCCTTGCCGGTTGATCCTTTTGCGATCGCTCAAAAGCACGACATTGTGGTGCAGGCCAAACCAGATACCGAGTCCGGAGTATCCGGGATGCTGCTGCGACACGGGAATGCCTTTGGCATCCTTTACGCATCGGACATTCCAAACGAGGGATTCCAGCGCTTTAGCGTGGCACACGAGCTGGGACACTATTTCCTCGACGGCCATATCGATCATGTACTGCCTAAAGAAGGCATACACGCGTCGCACGCCGGTTTTTCATCCGGCGATCCCTATGAGCAGGAGGCAGACAATTTCGCGGTCGGGCTCTTGATGCCGGCGAGGCTCTTCAGGAAGCTCATGGGCCGGGAAAGCCTCGGCTTCGCCGATATCGAATCTGCGCGTGAGGCATGCAAGACATCGTTGACCTCGACCGCAATCCGCTATGCGGAGCTTACGGACGACGCCATCGCAGTCATCCTGAGCACAGGACGCACCATTGACTACTGCATCCTCTCCGAAGCCATGAAGTCGCTACGAGACCTGATCTGGCTGAAGCGTGGTTCGCCGGTGCCGACAAACACCCTAACTGCACGATTCAATGCCGACGGAGACAGAGTGGCTCGAGCAGAACGCGACGAGGACGAGATCGATGTTCTCGACTGGCTCGGCGGCAAGCGCTCAAGCATCGTCAGGGAAGAAGTGATCGGACTCGGCCGCTATGGCAAGACACTCACGGTGCTCTCCTCGAGGACGATTGGCCAAGAGGCTTATGCCGAGGAAGGCGACGACGACGATCTCGATGACCAATGGACTCCGAGATTCAAGAAGTAGTGTCCAGCAGAACATTTCCTACGCAATTCCTACTCCGCGACCCGCGAACGCGCGTCATGTTGGGCTCGCAGCTCAGTGCAGCCTCCTCAGATCAAGCTTGACCTGATGCGCCGATCTCAGCGCTACGCTGTGATGTATCACTCGGGAAACTGATCACGAGAGAAGCGATTCGCTGCGCATCGATAGGCTACTTGCCGATCACTGATCCGCAATCTTCTGATCACGTCGGATGCAATTTGCTGATCAAGACCGATGCGATTGCGTGGGCGCGACTCACGCGCGCGCGCACGATCGGAACCCGGCCCGACGCCGAGCTCGTCAACACGATGCTGGATGCCGCCATCGAGACCGTTGAAGCCAGCAGCAATCGGCCGGTTGTCCATTCCGACCGAGGCGGACACTATCGCTGGCCCGGCTGGCTGTCGCGGATCGGAGACGCGAAGCTCGTCCGGTCCATGTCTCGAAAAGCCTGCTCGCCCGACAACGCAGCATGCGAAGGCTTCTTCGGTCGCCTGAAGAACGAGCTGTTCTACTCGCGTGATTGGCTGTCCACGACCATCGAGGAATTCGTCGCCACTCTGGATCGCTACATCCGCTGGTACAACGAGGAACGGATCAAGCAGTCACTGGGCTACTTAGTCCGATGCAGTACCGGGAGCGCTTGGCGATCGCGGCTTGACCCGTCCAAGTTTTTGTCCGCACCCCCGGCTGGTCAACTTTTGGTCGGCAGCAACACTTCTGGTTCCGCATTGATCTGAAGCCGTGCATAACTCGGCAGGGGCTTGGCCGTTTCGGAAGTTCCCCCGAGATGCAGGCGGCGGTAGGTCTGCTTCAGATGGTGCGCGCTGGTCGACAAGCGACTCAGTCGGTGCTCAGGCAGCAGCTGCCAAAATCTACGTAAGCGATTGATTTACTTTCAGTGTCTTTCGCAAACCAATTGGCTCATTGACGCAGGGATTTAGCGTTGTCTGACCTAATTAGCGGCTGACATGCAACCTTCTTGCGCGCGTAGGCGAGCAGAAACTCCATCTGGTCGGCCAGGATCCGGCGGTTCGACAGGATCAGGTATTGCGCCAGATTCGGGATGTACGGCACCGCCAGCAGCTTCATGCCGGCTTCCTCGGGCGTGCGGTCGTCCTTGTACTGGTTGCAGGCGCGGCAGGCGGTCACGCAGTTCTCCCAGACCGAATCACCGCCGCGCGATGCGGGCACGATGTGGTCGCGGGTCAGTTCGTTCGGCGAGAACTGCCGGCCGCAGTACAGGCACAGGTTCTTGTCGCGCTGGAACAGCGTGCGGTTGGTCAGCAGCGGCGCGTTGCCGCCGTTGTGGCGTCGAGAGCGGTCGGCGACAGCGATGATGGAACCGATCCGCAGTTCGGACGGCTGCCCGGTACGGGCATTGATGCCGCCGCGGACGATGAAGCGTTCGGCACCGGTTTCCCAGCGCACGCAGTCCCGGGCGTAAAGCGTTGCAGCGGTCTGCCAACGAATCCAGCCAACCGGCATGCCACCGATATCGAGCTTGAGGATCGAATGCATCATGTTCTTGACTTTAGCCTACTTTCACGGGCGTGTGTGCGTGCGGCAAGCATGGCCGGACGATGTTGCAGCGCTGCGTCCGAAGCGGCCGGCCAGCGGTCCATCGGGTTGAACCCGACGCGGTCCGCCCCAGCTTTGCAGGGGTGCAGAATGGGCCGGTCCGTCACTGTCGCCGACGCCGTTGCCCGCCCGCCCCGATTGCTGCGCGGCCTCGCGGTCGCCAGCGCCCGTCATCGCCACTGGAACCCGAACATGAAACTCCTTCACACCATGCTGCGCGTCGGCGACCTCGACCGTTCGATCGCCTTCTACCGCGATGTGCTCGGCCTGAAGCTGGTCTCGCGCCGCGATTACCCCGAAGGCCGCTTCACGCTCGCGTTCATGGGCGCCGAGGAGCGTATCGGCGGCATCCAGCGCGGTGCCGAGCTGGAGCTGACGCACAACTGGGATACCGCCCGGTACGAACTGGGCACTGGCTACGGCCACGTCGCGCTCGAGGTGGCCGATGCCTACGCGGCCTGCGAGCAGGTCAAGGCCCGTGGCGGCAAGGTCACCCGCGAAGCCGGGCCGATGAAGCACGGCACCACCGTGATCGCCTTCGTCGAAGACCCGGACGGCTACAAGATCGAGTTCATCCAGCGCCGGTCCGGCGAAGACGCCGGCACTGCGGCAGCAGCCTGACCGGCACCCACCGCGCAACCGGAATGGACATGAATCCGGAACACGCCGACGCAGACGCATGCCGTACGCGCAGTCGACGATGACACACAGGATCGGCCGGCGCCCGCACCGCTCCCGGGCGGCAGCACTGGCACACGGCCATCCACCCTCTCCACATCGTTCAGCGAGAACACCATGAGCACCGTTTGCGAATTGCCGGCGGCCGCACGCCGGGCTGATCACTCCGGATTCCCCGACCCCGCGCGCGACCTGGCAACACCGGGCACCGGCCCGCAGGAAGCGGTATTCGCGGCCGGCTGCTTCTGGTGCGTCGAGGCCGTGTTCGAACGGCTCGATGGCGTCTCGGACGTGATTTCCGGTTATGCCGGCGGCAGCGCCGACACCGCCAACTACGAGGCCGTCTGCACTGGCCGCACGAATCATGCGGAGGTCGTGAAGATCGTCTACGACCCGGCGGTGATCTCCTACGGCCAGCTGCTGAAGGTGCTGTTCGCGGTCGCTCACGATCCGACCCAGCTCGATCGCCAGGGCAATGACCGTGGCCGCCAGTACCGGTCGGCGATCTTCTTCCAGAGCGAGGCAGAGCGCGAGGTTGCGGCGGCCTACATCGCGCAGCTGGAAGCCGCGCGCGTATTCCGTAGCCCGATCGTCACCGCGCTGACGCCGCTGGAACGCTTTTATCGCGCCGAGACCTATCATCAGGACTACGCGATCCGGAATCCCGGCCAGCCGTACATCGCCGGCGTCGCTGCACCGAAGGTCAACAAGCTGGAACACAGCTTTACCGAGTACCTCCGCAAATGAGCCTGTTCGACCACAAGCCGGCCGCCGCTGACACCGAGGCCACCACCAGCCCCAGCGGCTACGACCTGCGCCCGATCGGCCCGGCGCTGAAGCAGCGTCTGGCCGAAGGGCTGAACGCCGAAGAGCGCCGCGTGCTGCTGAATCACGGCACCGAGCGCGCGTTCTGCGGCCACTTCAACGACAACAAGAAGGACGGCGTCTACGCCTGCCGGCTGTGCGGCCTGCCGCTGTTCCGCTCAACCGCCAAGTTCGATTCCGGCACCGGCTGGCCCAGCTTTTTCGAGCCTTTCGACACCCGCCATATCCGCAATATCCGGGATACCAGCTACGGCATGATCCGGACCGAAATCCGCTGCGCGCGCTGTGACGGCCACCTGGGCCACGTCTTCGAAGACGGCCCGAAGCCGACCGGCCAGCGCTACTGCCTGAATTCGGTATCGATGGCGTTCTTCGACAACGGCCAGCCGATTCCGCAGCACGTCGACACCGCCGTCTGACGACATCGCCCGCGATTCCCGCGCCGGCAGCCGGGCGGCCGCTTACTGCTTGCACCCCACACCAGAACTGACCGAGGAGAAAACCGCATGGCCGAGCCCAGGACCCTGACACAGATTGCCGGCGCGCCGCTGACGCCATCGCCGCTTTCCAACGCCGCGCTGCTGGTGATCGACCTGCAGAACGAATACCTCAAGGGCGCGCTGAAGCTCGACCAGATCGAGCGCGCGGTGAGCGAAACGCAGAAGCTGCTGACGCTGGCCCGCGCCAACGGTGTGCCGGTGTTCCACTTCCAGCACAAGACCGGCCCCGGCGCGCCGATCTTCGATCCCACCGGCCCTTTCTTCGGCCTGATCGATGCCGTCAAGCCCGCACCGGGCGAAACGGTGATCGAGAAGAACTACCCGAACTGCTTCACCGCCACCGGCCTCGCCGAGGCGCTCAAGGCAAGCGGCCGCAGCGAGGTGATCCTGGCTGGCGCAATGACCCACATGTGCATTTCCGCCACCGCCCGCTCGGCCACCGATCACGGCTTCCGCGCCACCGTCGTCGCCGATGCCTGCGCCACAAGGCCGCTGCCGGGCGCGCTCGGCGGCACGATTCCGGCGGCGCAGGTGCACGAGACGGCGCTGGCGGAAATCGCCGACGGCTTCAACGTCGTGGTCAGGAACGCCGGCGCCTGGGCCTGACGCCATGAGGCGGTTGCAGAAAGGCCCGCAATGCGGGCCTTTTTCCTATCGGGTCGCGGCGGTTCAGCGCCGCTTGAACGTCACCACCAGCACGTCGCGCCAGGCCGGCTGCGCAGGGTCCAGGGCTTCGACCGGCGTCACGCCGTGACGCACGCGGCCGTCGTCGACCAGCGCGGCATCGAACGGGTCGGTCAGGGTGAAACTGCCCAGTTCGCCGTCGTCCGCCGCGATGATGGTGGTCGTGCCTTCGACGATGTTGTGCCGGCGGATCATCAGCACCAGCACGTGGTCGACGCCGTCGCGGTGCGCACCTTCCGGCGTCGGCTGACCGGCAACGCCTGGCCCCGCCTCGATGCGGAACTGGTGGATCTCGACGCGCCACGCGGCAACCTCGGGCGACAGCCGGCCGAACAGGCCGGCGCACCAGCGCAGGATCGTCAGCAGGCTGGCGCCGCTGCCGACCGCTTCGGTAACCGGCTCGAACCAGCGCGCGATGCCGCCGTTCAGCGGGTTGTACTCCAGCCCCTGCCAGTGCGGCTGGTGCGGCTCGCGGACGATCGTCGCGCCGGCTTCGACCGTGTAGACGGCATGGCGACGACGGCGGTAGCGGCCGCCGTCGGCCATGAAGGTATCCAGCGCCAGATAGTTCCAGCTGGCGCTGAACGCCGCCCAGTCATCCAGCGAACCGGCCGCCAGCAACGCGCCCTGCATCGCGGTGCCGGCGACGAACGCATAGCCATCGGCCGCGATCGCCTCGCGCAGCTTCGCCGGCGACGGCAGGCCGGTGACGACAGGCTTGGGCGTGGGCAGATTCATGGCGGACGCGGATTATCCGCGAACGCGCGCCGGCACGAACGCGGAACGTCGCAGCGCTGCCGCCACCTGCCGCTTCAGGCCTTCCTTGCCTTGATGAAAAACGCCAGCAGCGATGGCAGCAGGATCAGCGCGCCGAGCATGTTGACCAGGAACATGAAGCTCAGCAGCACGCCCATGTCGGCCTGGAACTTGAGCGCAGAGAACGCCCAGGTGGCAACCCCGAGGCTCATCGTCACCGCCGTGAACGCCGCCGCCGCGCCGCGTTCCTTCAGCGCGTTGAAGAACGCGTCAACGAGGCTCATACCGTGGTGCAGATGCACCTCGATGCGGTCGTAGAGGTAGATGCCGTAGTCGACACCGACGCCGACGCCGAGCGCGATCACCGGCAAGGTCGACACCTTGAGGCCAATGCCGAGCACCGCCATCAGCGCGTTGTTCAGCAGCGACACCAGCGCCAGCGGCAGGATGATGCACAAGGTGGCGCCGAACGAGCGGAAGGTCAGCAGGCACATCAGCGTGATCGCACCGAAGATTGCTGCCAGCTCGTGCTTGTCGGCTTCCTCGACGGCTTCGTTGGTCGCCGCCATGACGCCGGCATTGCCGGAGGCCAGCTTGAACTCGACCTTCGGCGCGATCTCGGCGAACTCCGAATCCGGCGCATGGAACTCGGCGTTCCAGTCCTTCACCGACTGCACGATGTGGGCAAGCGTCTCGCCCTGATGGTCGCTGGTGAAGAACAGCATCTGCATCGCCGAGCAGTCGGAGTTCAGCAGGCCGGTGCCGGTGTCGATCGGCGTCACCGCTTGCGCCAGCACATCGCGATTGCGGGCCAGCACACGCCAGCGCAAGGAACCCTCGTTGAAACCGGCGTTGACGATCTTGGCCATGCTCGGCAGCGAGATCGCGCTGGCAATGCCATCGACGTTCTTCATCCGCCATTCGAAGGCGTCCATCGCGTCCATCACCCGGTGGTCGGTGCAGGCGCCATCGATGTCGTGGGTCTGCACGACGATCGAGATCACGTCGACGCCGATCTTGAAGTTGCCTGTGATCGCGGCGTTGTCGCGGTTGTAGCGGGAGTCCTCGCGCAGTTCCGGCAGGCCGGAACCGAGATCGCCGACCTTCTGCTCGCGAGCGAACACGAAGCCGATCACCAGCAGCACCACGCTGCCGGCGATCGCCCAGACCGCCGTCCGCTTCTCGGCGAAGTGCGAGCAGGCACGCCAGAATGGATCGAAGCCGTTTTCAAGCTTGAGCTTCTTGTCGAGCGTGGCCTGGCCGATGTTCAGATAGGTCAGCAGGATCGGCAGCACCATCTTGTTGGTGACGATCATCAAGGACACACCGAGCGTCGCCGTGATGCCGAGCTCGCGGACAATGTCGATCTTGATCAGCATGATCACCAGAAAGCCGAGCGCATTGGTGACCAGCGCCAAGGTGCCCGGAATGAACAGCTGGCTGAACGCGTAGCGCGAGGCATCGGTGGCATCGAAGCCTTCGGCGATCGCATCCTTCCAGGCATTGGTCATCTGCACGGCGTGGCTGCAGCCGATCGAGAAGATCAGGAACGGCACCAGGATCGACAGCGGATCGATGCCGTAGCCGGCCAGCGGCAAGGTGCCGAGGAGCCACAGCACCGGCAGCAGCGCGCAGACCAGCGCCACCCCGGTCAGCTTCGCGGACTTGGTGTACCAGAGCAGCAGCAACGCGGTGATCACGAAGGCGATCAGGAAGAAGGCGATCACGCCCTGGGCACCGGCCGTGATGTCGCCGACCGCCTTGGCGAAGCCGATGATGTGGACCTGCACGCCGTCCTTCTGATACTTCGCGCGCAGCGCCTCCAGCTCGGCCGCGATGCGTGGATAGTTCAACTTCTCGCCGGTTTCCGGATCGACATCGAGCAGGTCGGCGCGGATCAGCGCGCCGTGCAGGTCGTTCGATACCAGGCGGCCGACGAGGCCGGCCTTCTGGACGTTGCGGCGCACGGTTTCCAGATCCTCCGGCTCGCCCTGAAAGGTGGCCGGAATGACATTGCCGCCGGCGAAGCCGCCTTCGACGATCTCGATGAAGCGCACGTTCGGCGTGAACAGCGACTGCACGGTCGGCCGGTCGACGCCCTTGATGTAGAACAGGTCGTCGGTCGCCGCCTTCAGGCTGGCCATGAAGGCCTTGTCGAAGATCGTCGCCGACGGCGCGCCTTCGGCGGCCGGCTCGCGGATCAGCGCAACGATGATGCGATTGGCACCGCCGAAGGTCTGCTCGTAGTCCGTGAACGTCTTCATGTACGGATGTTCGAGCGGGATCATCTTCTTGAAGCCGGCATCGACCTTGAGCCCGCTCGCCGACCAGGCAAGGAACACGGTCAGCGCCGCGAAGATGCCGAGCATCAGCGCCCGGTTGCCGAACAGCAGGTTGGACAGCCGCTGGATCAGCCCGCCGAGCGGGCCTTCGATGCGCGGCAGATCGGCCGTGGTCTTGTTCGGGGTCATTTCACGGCTCCTGCCAGATCGAGAACGCTGGTGCCGGCTTCACCGAACAGCAGCGCGTGGCCGGCATCGAGCGGCAGCGCGGTCGAATAGGCGGCGATCTTGGCCGGGGCCAGCGTGGTGAAGGTCTTGCCGCCATCGCGGCTGATCCGCGCCGAACCGGCCGAGCCGACCAGCGTCAGGCTGCCATCGGCAGCGACGCCGCCACCGAGCAGCGTCACCGGGCCGGAGCCTTCGGAGGCTGTCCAGCTGGCACCGGCATCGCGGCTGACAAACGCCTGACCGCGCAGGCCGAAGATCATCAGGCCGTCGGTGCCGATCGGCAGCGCGCCGAAGTAGGAGCCCTCGTACGGCGGCTTGACCGCAGCCCAGGTCGCGCCGTCATCGGCCGAAATCTTCAGCAGCCCGGATTCGCCGACGATCGCCAGCTTGTCACCGGCAAAGGCGGTGATCGCGTTGAGATGACGGTCGTCCTCCTCGCCTTCCGGTGCCAGCGCGCGGTCGGCCCAGGTGGCGCCGCCATCGGCGGTTTCCAGATACAGGCCATAGGCACCGACGGCGATCGCGTGCTGCGCGTCGCGGGCATAAACGCCCAGCAGCGGCTCTTCATCCGCCGGGGCGAAGCGCTGTTCCTGCCAACTTGCGCCGCCGTCCATGGTCATCGCGATCAGGCCATCGTGGCCGACCAGCCAGCCGGTCTTGTCATCGACGAAGTGCACGGCCGTGAGCATGGTCCGGCGCAGGCCGGCGGCCCGCTGCCAGCTGGTGCCGTCGTCGTCGGAGGTGATCGCGTAACCGTGCTCGCCGACCGCGACGATGCGCTTGCCGGCCCGCGTTGCGTCATTGAGCAGCAGGCGTTCGACCGTGGCTTTCGAAACCGTCCCCGCCACCGAGCGCGGCACCGGCCGGCTTGGCGCAGCGGCGTCGGCGTCGGCGGTGGCCGACGCATCGGCCGGGTTCTGCGCCGTTGCCGGCCGCTGGGTGATGCCGGTCGCGAAGCCCAGCAGCGCGATCGCGACCCATCGTGGCGATGCTCGCATCGATGTCGTCTCCATGTTCGGAACCTCAAACCAACAGGGCCGGCGGATCGAACCCGCCGGCCCTGGTGACGATGGCTGCCGCAGCAGCCGTGCTGGCGGTCAGCGGACGCCGGACTCGCGCAAGCTCGCCGGCGTGAAATCGGCCTGGGTGAGCTTCGACGGGGCGTACATCTTGTCGTCGCCGGTGCGCACGCCGCGCGCCAGGAAGCGGCCGGACTGCAGGTCGCGGTGGACTTCGACCGTGCCGAAGGTCATCGGCACGTCCCAGAGCTGGATCGAGTG
>CAYPJK010000058.1:0-10614 GCA_964411025.1 uncultured Nevskia sp. | reverse complement strand
CAGCGCCACCAGCACGCCGAGGCTAGACGCGGCGCCGAAGTTGACCAGCGTGCGATAGCCCTGCAGCGCCAGCACCATGCCGATGAAGCTGCCGGAAATGACGATGATGATCAGGCTCAGCACGCCGACCGAGTAGATCTGCTGCAGGATCAGCCGGGGCCGCAGCAGCGCCGCCGGAATGGCGGCCAGGATCGTGAACAGGAACAGCATGGCGCGGCCGAGGCCGCGCAGCCCTTCGGTCAGCGGGGAAAGGAAGTTCATTCGCGACCCGCCATCAGATCGTCGGCATAGCGACGCGCGGCCTTGTAGTGGAATGACACCGGGCCGTCGGCCTCGCCGTCGAGGAACTGTCGCACCAGATCGGACTTCGAATGCTGCACCTCGGCCGGCGAGCCGTGATCGAGCACCTTGCCGCCTGACAGCACGTAGACGTAATCGGCGATCCGCATGACGTCCTCGACGTCGTGAGTGACGATCACCGACGTCAGGTCGAGCGACTTGTTCAGGCCCTGGATCAGGCGGATCAGCACGCCCATCGAGATCGGGTCCTGGCCGGTGAATGGCTCGTCGTACATGATCATGTCGGGTTCCAGCGCGATCGCCCGGGCCATGGCCACGCGGCGCGCCATGCCGCCGGAAATCTCGCTGGGATAGAGCTTCGCCGCGCCCCGCAGGCCGACGGCTTCCAGCTTCATCAGCACCAGGTCGCGGATCATCGATTCCGGGAACGCTGTGTGCTCGCGCAGCGGAAACGCGACGTTCTCGTAGACGCTGAGGTCAGTCAGCAGCGCGCCGCTCTGGAACAGCATGCCCATGCGCTTGCGCAGTTCGAACAGCTGGCTGCGCGACTGCCGGTGCACGTCGATGCCGTCGAATTCGATGCTGCCGGCATCCGGCTTCCACTGGCCGCCGATCAGCCGCAGCAGCGTGGTCTTGCCGGTGCCGCTGGGACCGAGGATCGCGGTGATCTTGCCGCGCACGATGTCGAGATCGATGCCGTCATAGATCACTTTCGGGCCGAAGCCGAACTTCAGCGAGCGGACACGAACCAAGCTGTCGGCGGCGGTCGTCATCGTCGGCGGAATCGGGAAAGGGGTGGGCTGCAAGGGCCAAAACTATACGCGATGGATCGACGATTGGAGTTCTCGATCGCCGGATCGTTCAGTGCCCCTGAAGGCCGGGCCGCTCAGCCCGGCGTCGCGAGCTTCGCGATCAGCGCGTCGACCAGTGCCTGCTGGACCGCCGGCAGCGATGGCGGGTGGTCGCACAGGTCGGCGATCTGGGTCATCTGCATGTCGATCAGGCCGCAGGGATTGATCCGTGCGAACGGTTCCAGATCCATCGCCACGTTCAGCGCCAGCCCGTGGTAGCTGCAGCCTCGGCTGACGCGCAGGCCCAGCGAGCCGATCTTGCGTGGCCCCGGCCGGCCGTCGAATGGGCCGTCGACATAGACGCCGGGTGCGTCGGCCCGGGCCCGCGCGGTGATGCCGTAGCCGGCCAGCACTGCGATCATCGCGGTCTCCAGCAGCGTGACCAGCGCGCGGATGCCTTCGCCGCGCCGGGCCAGATCGACCAGCACGTAGATCACCGCCTGGCCGGGACCGTGGTAGGTGACCTGGCCGCCGCGGTTGCTCTGCACCACCGGGATGTCGCCCGGTGCCAGCAGGTGCTCCGGCTTGCCGGCCTGTCCCTGGGTGAACACCGGCGGATGCTCGACGCACCACAGCTCGTCGGCCGATTCCGCCGAGCGGCCGGCGGTGAAGTCGCGCATCTCGGCATAGACGCTGCCGTAGTCGCGCAGGCCGAGGTGGCGAACCACGACCGGCGGCGTGCTCACAGCGCCAGGATCACACCTGGATCGGCGGTCACCGCCTTGATCACGCGGTCCAGCTGCTCGGCGTCGTCGGCGGTGAAGTTCACCGTCAGCGACAGGTACTTGCCGGTCGACGACAGCCGGCGCGCGGTGGTCACCAGTGCGCCGGCTGCCAGTTCAGTGCGAACGGCGTCGGTGATGCGCGCTGCGGTCGCCTCGTCCGGGCGGATGAACACCTTGAGCGGAAACTCGCAGGGATAGGTCAGTCCGGCGGGCGCCTTCGGTTCCGCGTCGCTCATCTCGGGGAATCCCGTCTTACAGGCCGAACCAGAGCTTGATCTGGTCGATCAGCCGCCGCCAGAAGCCGCCCGCCTTGACCTCGGTCAGCGCCACCAGCTCGACGGTGCGCAGCGGCTTGCCATCGGCGGTGATCGTGGCCTTGCCGAGCACGGTGCCGGCGGCGATCGGGGCAACCGCGCGGGCGTCGAGTTCCGGCACCACCTGCAGGGTTTCCTTGGCGCCGCGCTGCAGCGTCAGGCGCAGCGGCTCCAGGGTGCCGACCTGCACGCTGTCGGTCTCGCCCTTGTAGACGCGAACGCTGCCGACCGCCGCCGCCGGGCCGAACAGGCTGGCGCTTTCCCAGAAGCGGAAGCCGTAGTTCAGCAGTTCCAGGCTGGCCTGCTCGCGGTAGGCCCAGGTCGGCGCGCCCATCACCGCCGAGATCAGTCGGCGGCCGTCGCGCTTGGCCGACGACAGCAGGCAGTAGCCGGCAGCGCTGGTGTGGCCGGTCTTGATGCCGTCGACGGTCGGGTCCTTGATCAGCAGGCCGTTGCGGTTCTCCTGCGGCCGGTCGATGCCGTACTTGAACGACTTTTCCGAGTAGATCGCATAGCCGTCCGGAAAGTCGCGGATCAGCGCCCGGCCGAGGATCGCCAGATCGCGCGCCGTCGTGTAGTGCTCCGGGTGCGGCAGGCCGCTGGCGTCGACGAAATGGCTGTTGGCCATGCCGAGCCGCTTGGCGTATTCGTTCATCAGGTCGGCGAAGGCGTCCTCGCTGCCGGCCAGGTGCTCGGCCAGCGCGATCGAGGCGTCGTTGCCGGACACGATGATGATGCCTCTGAGCAGCTCCTCGATCTTCACGCGGCTGCCGAGCGTCAGGAACATCCGCGATTCGCTGGAATCCTTGCCCTGGCGCCAGGCCTTTTCACTGACCAGCGCGGTGTCGTCTAGCTTCAACCGGCCCTTCTTGATCTCGTCAAAGGCGATGTAGGTGGTCAGCACCTTGGTGATCGACGCCGGCTCGATGCGGGCATCCGGATTGTTGCCGACCAGCAGCTCGCCGCTGTCGAAGTCGATCAGCGCATAGCTCTTGGCATCGATGCTCGGCGCGTCGGGAATGGTGATCGCGCGTGCCGGGCTGGCAGCAGCGATGACGGTGGCCGTGGCGAGCAACAGCGAACGGGCAAGCAGGAGCGGTCGGTTCATCCGGGAGATCGGCTTTCGAGGGTGCGGAAACAGCCGAAATGGTAGCGCAGCGGGTCGATTGCCGCAGCGCAGCAAGCGGCGGACTACTCGTAGACGAGAATGGTCGGCGTGTCGTCGGCGTGCAGCTTCTCGCGCATCGCTTTCAGGGCGGCGGGATCATCGAACGGGCCGATCAGCACCCGGTACACCCAGCGGTTGTTGCGCAGCGCGCTCTTGACCATCAGCGGCTTGACGCCGTTGAGCCGCAGGTAGTCGCGGAAGGTCAGCGCATTGTTGGTGTCGTTGAACACGCCCGCCTGCAGGAAGCGCGGCGGCTTGCCGGCCACTGGGACTGCGGCTGCCGGCGTCGGCGCCGGTGTCGCCGATACCGCCGCCGAAGCCGGGATCGACACCTTCGGCGCCGGTGCGCTGGCTGCAGGGGCTGCCACCGCAACCGGGGCCGGCGCGGTGGCGAGAGCGCTGTCCGGCGGCGGCAGCAGGTGGCCGTCGGCATCCACCACTTCCAGTTCCACCTCGGCCGAGCCGTGGGCGATCAGGTCCAGCTTGGCGGCGGCGGTGTACGACAGGTCGACGATCCGGCCATCGTGGAACGGCCCGCGATCGTTGACGCGCACCACCACGCTCTTGCCGTTGGACAGGTTGGTGATCCGCGCAAAGGTCGGGATCGGCAGCGTCTTGTGGGCGGCGCTCATCGCGAACATGTCGTACTTCTCGCCGCTGGACGTGCGCCGGCCGTGGAACTTCTTGCCGTACCAGGACGCGTGGCCGCGCTCCTTGAAGCCGCGGGCATCGGCCAGCACTTCGTAGCGTTTGCCGAACACCTCGTAGGAATCGGGATTGCCGTACTTGCTGCGCTCGACCGCTTCCGGCACCGCGTCCGGGATCGAGGTGACGTTGGGCGGGATCTCGCCGGGCAGCGGCGGCCGGTCCTTCTCGGAGGCCGGTGCGGGTGGCAGCGTGCCGGAGGCGCCCGGACGCGGCAGCGGCACCCGCGACGGTTGCCGGGACGGCACCGGATCGACCGCGCAGGCAGCCAGCAACAGGGCGGCGGCCGCAGCCGCCACGCGCATCCAGAGACTCATCGGGCGGCGCTCGTCGTGCTGTCGGTTGCCTGTGCGGCCGCCAGTTCGTTGGCCAGCTGTGTCACCGCCATCGCGTAGAAGGTGCGCGGGTTGTAGGTGAACACGGAATAGAAGTTCGGCAGCGCCAGCCAGTATTCGCGGCTGCTGCCCCGGCGCAGTTCGACCAGGCCGACCGGCGTGCCAGCCGGCAGCGCCACGGCCGGCACGACGCCGGCCTGCTGCAGGCTGGCGACGGTCTGGTCGGCCCGCTTGCCGTTGCGCGGCAGTGTCGCCGGCAGCGGGCCGGACACCGTCGCCGGGACGATCAGCGGCTCGCCGCGCTGCCAGCTGCGCTTCGGGTCGTAGCGGGTCAGGTAGTGCGCGATCGAGCCGATCGCGTCCGGCGCGCTCCACAGGTCGCGACGGCCGTCGCCGTCGTAGTCCAGCGCCAGCCAGCGGTAATTGCTCGGCATGAACTGGGCGAAGCCCATCGCGCCGGCGTAGGAACCCAGCAGATCGGCCGGATTGCGCGCGGCATCGCGGGCCAGCGCGAAGAATTCGGTCAGTTCGGAGAAGAAGAACGGACTGCGCCGGGGATGATCGAAGCCCTGGGTGGTCAGGGCATCGAGCACCCGGTACTTGCCGGTGTAGGCGCCGTACTTGGTTTCCACGCCCATCACGGCGGCGACCACCGTTGGCGGCACGCCGAACTCGGCTTCGGCCCGGGCGAACCAAGCGGCATGGGCCTTCAGGTAGGCGACGCCGTTGGCGATGTTCTTCGGGTTGACGTGAATCGGCCGGTAGCCGTCCCAGTCGGGAAGTGTCTCGGCCTGCTCGTCCAGCTTCGGCTGCGGCGATTCCTTGTTGTTGAGTTCCTTGTCGATCAGGTTCGGCAGCTTCTTGGCGTCCTTCAGCGCCGCTTTCACGACATCGAGATCGGCCGGCGAAAAGCCGTAGTCGTCGCGCAGCGTGTCGAGCAGCAGCGGCACCTTGGGATGTTGCTGATAGTCGGCCTGCGCGGTCGCGGCGAGCAGCGCCAGCGTCATGGCGGCGAAGGTCTTGGGCATGTCGAGGTTCTAGTTCGCCAGCAGCTTTCGGTGGGTGTAGACCGACATCAGCATCCCGAAACCGGCCAGCAAGGTCACGGCCGAGGTGCCGCCGAAGCTCACCAGCGGCAGCGGTACGCCGACCACCGGCAGCAGGCCGATGACCATGCCCATGTTGATGAACACGTAGACGAAGAAGGTCATCGCCAGGCTGCCGGCCAGCAGCCGCTGGAAGCTGTCCTGGCCTCTGAGCGCGATGTAGAGGCCGCGACCGACGATCGCCGCATAGAGCGCCATCAGCACCGCGACGCCGAGCAAGCCGAGCTCTTCGGAAAACACCGCGAAGATGAAATCGGTGTGCGATTCCGGCAGGAAGTCGAGCTTGGCCTGGGTGCCGGCCAGCCAACCCTTGCCGAACAGGCCACCGGAGCCGATGGCGATCTTGCTCTGGGTGATGTGGTAGCCGGTGCCGAGCGGATCGCGCTCCGGGTCGAGAAAGGTCAGCACCCGGTTGCGCTGATAGTCGTGCAGCTTGTACCAGAGCAGGGGCGCGGCGGCGGCGGCAGCGGCCAGCACCAGCAGGATCCAGCGCACGCCCAGGCCGCCGAAATAAAGCGCCAGCACGCCGGCCGCCAGCACCAGCATCGCGGTGCCGAGGTCCGGCTGCATGGCGATCAGCACGGTCGGCACGCCGATGATCGCCAGCGTGACCAGGATGGTCATCGGCTTCGGCGGCAGCGGCCGGGTGTGCAGGTAGGCGGCGACTGCCATCGGCATCGCCAGCTTGAGGATTTCCGACGGCTGGAAGCGCAGCACGCCGAGATCCAGCCAGCGCTGCGCGCCCTTGGCGTGATCGCCGAGCACCAGCACCGCCAGCAGCATCAGCACGCCGAAGCCGTACAGCCACGGCGCGGCCGAGCGGTAGAACTCCGGCGGCGCCTGCGCGGCGATGATCATCACGCCGAAACCCAGCCCCAGCCGCTCGGCCTGGTTGATCACCACCGCCATCGAATGGCCGCTGGCCGAATACTGCACCAGCAGCCCGACCACGCCGAGCGCCAGCAGCAGCAGCCCGAGCCAGAGATCGATGTGCAGCTTGGCCAGCTGGTCGGCCAGGCTGACCGACTGCTGCGGCGCACGTGACAGGACATGCGTGTTCATGGCGTCACCGGCGAGGCCGCCGGCGGTTCGTCGCCGTGGTCGTGGGTGCTCGGGCCGTCCTCGTCCTGTTCCGGATCCGGTGCTTCGCCCGCAGCTGCGGCAGCGGCCGCCGCTGCTGATTCGGCGGCGGCGGCGGTGCTGGCATCGACGCCGTAGCGGACTTCGCCGAGCAGGTACTGGTCCATCACCTGGCGGGCCACGGGGGCCGCCACCGAGCCGCCGTGACCGGCGTGTTCGGCGATCACCGCGACCGCGATGCGCGGCTCGTCGACCGGCGCGAAGGCGATGAACAGCGCGTGGTCGCGCAGGTGCTTCGGCGTGCCTTCCAGGGTCGGCGCGATCTTCTCGTCCTGCTTGAGCGCGGCGACCTGCGCGGTGCCGGTCTTGCCGGCCGAGCTGTACGGCGCGTCCTTGAAAGCCCGGTAGGCGGTGCCGCCGGGGAACATGTTGACCTGCTCCATCGAATGGATCACGCGCTCCAGAAGATCGGCGTTCTGACCGGTCAGCGGCGGCAAGGGTTCCGGTGCCACGCCGGTGATCGCGCCGGTCGAGGGATCGGAGATCGCGTGAACCACGTGCGGCTTGAAGCCCTGGCCGCGCATCGCCACGCGGGCGGTGGCCTGAGCTAGCTGCAGCGGCGTGGTGGTGAGATAGCCCTGGCCGATGCCGATCGACAGCGTTTCGCCGGGGAACCAGGCTTGCTTGTAGACCCGCCGCTTCCATTCCTTCGACGGCAGCAGGCCGCCCTTCTCGTTCGGGATGTCGATGCCGGTCTGGCTGCCGAAGCCGAACTGGCCGAGGATCTCGTCGATCCGGTCGATGCCGAGGTTCTGAGCCGCCTGGTAGAAATAGATGTCGCAGGACTTGGCGATCGCCGAATCGAGGTTGACCGTGCCGTGGCCCTGCCGCTTGTGGCAGCGGTACTTGCGGGAGCTGCCCGGCAGGCTCATCGAGCCGCCACAGTAGACCGCCGTGTCCGGCGTCACGGTGCGGAAGTTCAGTGCCGCAGTGGCCATGAACGGCTTGATCGTGGAGCCGGGCGGATAGGTGCCGAGCAGCGCGCGGTTGTACAGCGGCCGGGTCTTGTCCTCGAGCAGGCCGCGATAGCTCTTGGCATCGATGCCTTCGACGAACAGCTTCGGGTCGTAGCCGGGCTTCGACACCAGCGCCAGTACTTCGCCGTTGCGCGGGTCGATCGCCACCACCGCGCCTTCGAGATCGCCCAGCGCCTTTTCCGCGACCAGCTGCAGCTTGGCGTCGAGGCTCAGGAACAGGTTCTGTCCGGAGCTGCCGGGCTGCGAATCCAGCTCGCGCAGCGGCCGGCCGGAGGCATTGGCCTCGACGATCTTCGCTCCTGGCACCCCGCGCAGCTGGTCCTCGTGGCTGCGCTCCACACCCGACTTGCCGATCTGCGACAGCCCCTGGTACGAGGCCTCGTCGAGCTTGGCGTAATCGGCCTCGCTGATGCCGCCGACGTAGCCGATGACGTGCGCCGCGCTTTCGCCGAGCGGGTAGTTGCGGACCAGCCCGGCATTGACCTCCACGCCATCGAACTCGTAGCGGTTGAGCTGGTAGCGGGCGACTTCCTCGGGCGTCAGGTTCGAACGCAGGGTGACGCTGCGGTAGCGCGGCCCCTTGCGCATCCGTTCCCGGAAGCGGGCGATGTCCTGATCGCTGATGTTCACGTAGGCCTTGAGCCGCGCCAGCGTGTCGTTCAGGTTCTTGACCCGCTCGGGCGTGATGTCGAGCACGAAGCTCGGTATGTTCTGGGCCAGCAGCGCGCCGTTGCGGTCATAGATCAGGCCGCGAACCGGAGCGATCGCGGTCAGACGCATGCGGTTGTCGTCGGCGCGCGTCGTGTAGTAGTCGTGCTGGACGAGCTGCAATTCGACCAGCCGCGCCGCCAGCAGGCCGATCATCACCAGGCACAGGATCGCCGCGAAGACCACGCGGCCGGTGAAGGTGCGCTTTTCCTCGTACAGATCCTTGATCGCGTCGTAACCGCTGCGCGACGAGCCGAGGGCGCTCACCGGCAAAGCCTCACGGCAGCCGCATCCGGCTACGTCGGCGCGCCCGGCGGGCGCGCACGGTATCGAGCAGCGCGGCGCAGATCGGCCAGGCGATCGTAGTCGACGCGATCGGCAGCCAGCGAAGTGTGGCGTCGGCAGCGTGGCGGGTCAGGCCGTCGATCCAGAACATCAGGAATGCGTACAGCCCCCAGACCGGAATCAGCGCCAGCCCGGCCTGCCAGATGGGGAACAGGGTGTAGATGCCGGCCAGCCGGCGGATCAGCACGGCCGCCACCACCAGTCCCAGCGCGTGCTGGCCGAGCGGGGCGCTGAACAGCACGTCGCAGCACAGGCCAAGCAGCCAGGCCGCGGCAACGGCCGGCGCTTCCGGCACGTACAGAGCCCAGTAGCCGATGATCATCAGCGGCGCGTCCGGCCGCGCCAGCGCCGCCCACTCGGGCAGGTCGACGACCTGCAGCATCAGCGCCAGCACGAGGCTGGCGAGAAAGCCGAGCGCGCCGATCACGGGGCGGCCGGCTTGGGCTTCTGGGCTGCGGCCGGCGCGGGCGCAGCGGCCGGTTCAGCGGCAGCCGGGGCCGGCGCGGGCGTCGGTGCGGGCTTCGCGGCAGCCGGCGGAGCGGCCGACTTGACCGGCAGCTCGATCGGCACGGTGACCGGTTCTTCCTCGGTGCCGGATGACGGCAGCGCCCGCTCGCTCCAGACCAGCAGCGCCTGCCGGCCCTGGCTGAGCTTGGCCTTCGGCCAGGCGATCGCTTCCATGAAGCTTTCGCCGCCGGCGTGCTTGAGTTCGTGCACGGTGCCAACCGGATACCCGGCCGGGAAACGGCCGCCGAGGCCGGAGGTCACCAGCAGGTCGCCAACCTTGACGTCGGCATTGCCCGGCAGATATGGCAGCGACAGGCTGTGGCCGTCGCCGCGGCCGAGCGCGATCGTCTGCAGGCCGGTACGGTTGATTTCCACCGGGATGCCGTGGTCAGGGTCGGTGATCAGCAGCGCCACCGACGAACCCGGATTCACCTGCACGACCTGGCCCATCACGCCTTCGGCGTCGACCAGCGCCTGACCCCGGTAGACGCCGTCGCGGCCGCCCTTGTTGAGCACGATCTGGTGCCGGTACGGGTCCTGGCTGGTGGCCAGGATCTCGGCGATCAGCACCCGGTCTTCCAGCGAAGTCGCCGAGGCCAGCAGCTCGCGGATGCGGATGTTCTCGGCTTCCAGCGATTCCAGCCGCAGCAGCCGGGCATCCTGCTTGAGCAGCCGTTCGCGCAGTTCGCGGTTGTCCCTCAGCAGGGATTCCCGGGACCGGAAGTGATCAACGCCGTTGCCGACTTCCGAAGGCGACGCGGCCAGCCAGAGCACCGGCATCAGCGCCCACGACATCCACTGGCGCACCGGTCCCAGCCGCTGGCTGCCTTGGTTCTCGGCCACCATCAGCAGGATCGACAGCGACACGAAGAGAGTCAGCTTCAGACCGAGACCGGGGCCACGGGGAAACAGCGAATGGCGCGAGGAATCGCTAAGCGAGGTGTTCAAGGGCCGGGCGCAGAAGACGTCTGCAGCGGAGTGCAGGAATCACCAGAGGATAGGGTGCGATCGACATCGCTACAACCGTTTACGAGCCGTTCACGGACCGTTTGCGGGTGGCCCGCCGGTCTGCGGCGCGCCGCGCGGCCGCTTTTGCGGGCGATCCGCCACATCGGCCCGGCGCAGCCGGCGCTGGCTGGCCGGCGCGACCGTGCCGATGATCAGTCGATCAGGTAGATGTCGCCCTTCTGGTCGAGCATGTCCAGCAGCATGCCGCCGCCGCGCGCCACGCAGGTCAGCGGGTCGTCGGCAATGATCACCGGCAGGCCGGTTTCCTCGGACAGCAGCTTGTCGAGATCGCGCAGCAGCGCGCCACCGCCGGTCAGCACGATGCCGCGCTCGGCGACGTCGGAACCCAGCTCCGGCGGCGTGCGTTCCAGCGCCTGCTTGACCGCCTTGACGATGCCAGCCAGCGGTTCCTGCAGCGCGTCGAG
>CAYPJK010000057.1:0-10726 GCA_964411025.1 uncultured Nevskia sp. | reverse complement strand
TAGACGCTCAGCAGCAGACAGAGTGCGCCGAGCATCAGACCGCCGAGCAGCAGCGCTGGCAGCGCGTACAGCCCGCCGCTCCAGGGCAGGTCGACACCGAACAGCGCGCAGACCACCAGGAACGCGTAGCACTGCACCAGCGACAGCAGGGTGCCGGCAACCAGCTTGCTGGCCAGCAGCCAGGCGCGCGGCAGGGGCGCGGTCAGCAGCAGCCGCATCATGCCCATCTCACGGTCATAGACCATCGCCAGTGACGACTGGATGCCGTTGAACAGGCAGATCATGCCGAGCAGCCCGGGTGCCACGTAGACCTGGTATTCGATGAAGCTCGAGTACGGCTCGATCACCGCCACGCCGAACACGTTGCGAAAACCTGCCGCGAACACCACCAGCCACAAGAGCGGGCGGACCAGCGCCGACAGCAGCCGTGAACGCTGCTGCATGAACTTGCGCAGCTCGCGAAGGCTGATCGCGCCCAGCGCTTCCAGCGCGTGTCCTGCTCTCATTTCACGGCTCCCGAACCGCTGCCAAAGGCCTGCGCTTTCGGGCAGGCGGTTTCCCGGGCATCGAAGCCCAGGGTATCGAGGTTGTTGACCGGATCGAGGAAGCCCTCGATCGGCGCAACGGCGATGGCCCAGCTGCCGGTGTTCAGCAGGATCGGCTGGCGCAGCTGGCCGTCCCACGGCCGGTAGCCCTGCCGGAAGCCCTTGAAGCCGTCGATGACGATGTCCGGGCCGCGCAGATAGGCGTAGCTCTTCGCGTAGTCCGGCGTGCCGGCGCGCACCACCGCCTCGACCACGCTCTTGACCGCCATCCACGCCGCCCAGTCGTAGGAGGTGACATGGCGCCCGGCGGCCTTCAGCAGGCGGTTGTTCAGCTGCCGCGCGCCGTCGCGCTCCCAGCTCCAGTGCCAGGCATCGGCAACCAACCCGCTGGCACCGACGACGATGCGCGGCTTGGCGGTCTGGTACGGCACGGCGCGGGCGAATTCGCCGTCCGTGTCGGCGACGAACACGGCGTCGTAGTCCTTGCTGCCGGTCAGCAGCTGCAGGTTGTTCAGCTCGCGCTCTCTGGGATCGAGGCCGAGCTTGAACGGCCGGGTGTCGACGATCTTCAGGCCGAAACGCTTGGCCGAGCGTGCCCAGGCCGCGGCGAACGCGGCGTCGGCCGGGTTCGGGCCTTTCAGCACCAGCACGTTGGCCCAGCGGCGCAGCACCAGGTACTGGGCCAGCGCGTCGGTCAGCATCGCGTGGTTGGGGATCACGTGCAGCAGCTTGGCGCTGCACTGCGCGCCACGGAGCGCGTCGTCCTGGGCCGAGATGTTGAACAGGGTGACCGGCAGGCTGGCGGTGCGCTTCACGAGGTCTGCCATCACCGCGCCATCGGCGTCGACGATCACATAATGCGTGCCCTTGGCGACCATGCGCTTGACGGCGTCGGCCAGCCCGGCGGCATCGGCCGCTTCCGCCTTGTCCAGCTCGAATTTCAATTGAAGCTGGCTGCCGGAGAACGCCGTTTCCTTGATCGCCTGTTCGGCGCCGGCCACTGGCCGGCCCCACGGCAGCAACGGGTACTCGGCCTTGGTCCGCTCGCTGCGGTAGCGCGGGTCCTCCGACCACTCCAGATAGCCGATCCGGAACGGCGTGTCGGCGGCACGGGCCACCGGCCATGCGGCCAGCAGCGCCAGCGCGGCGAAGCTCAGCAGACGCTTCATTCGAGGATGCCCACGGTGTACGGCACACGGCCGACAGGCACCGCCTTGACCACCTTGAAGCTGGCGACGTCGATCACCGCCATGTCATCGGACTGGCCGTTGGTGACGTACAGCGTCTTCTCGTCGCGGGTCAGCGCGATGCCCCAGGGGCGGCCGCCCGTCAGCAGGTAGCCCTTCACCTCGCGGGTCTTCACGTCGACCTTGGCGATGTGGTTGGCGCTGCCCATCGTCACGTAGGCGGTGCCGCCGTTCCGGGTCATCAGGATACCGACCGGCGTGATGTCCTCAGCGCGGAAGCCCTTGGGCTGGAACTTGATCTCGCCGCTGACGGCATTGGTTTTCGTATCGATGATCGAAATGGTGCCGGACAGCTCGTTCGACACCCACAGCGCGCTGCCGTCCGGTGTCAGCGCGAAACGCCGCGGCCGGTTGCCGACGTTGATGTTGGCAGTGACCTTTCGCGACGCCACGTCGATCACGTGGACCAGGTTGGCAACCTCGGAGGTCGCGTAGATCGTCTTGCCGTCCGGCGTCATCAGGATGCCTTCCGGCTCGTCGCCGACCGGCACCTCGGCCACCCGCTTGCCGCTGGCGACATCGGTGGCGGACACGATGCCGTCTTCCTCCAGCGTCGCCCACACCGTCTTGCCGTCCGGCGAGAACACGAAGCGCTCCGGGTCCTCACCGACGTCGAGCTTGCCGACCACCTTGTCGGTCGCGGTGTCGATCACGTCGATGCGGCTGCCTTCGCCGCAGGCCACGTACAGGCGCTTGGCATCCGGCGAAAACACCAGATCGCGCGGCTTGTCGCCGGTCTTGATCTTGCCGAGCGGCTTCAGCGAGCCGGACTCCAGCACGGTGACGATGTTGTCCTTCTCGCTGGAGATGTACAGCTTGCCGGCGTTCGCCGGCACGGCGGCGGCCAGCAGGCCGACGGCAGCGATCAGTTGGATGGGCTTCATGCGGTCTTCTCCACAGGCTTGCCGCCCGCACCGGATGCGCCCGGCGGCGGAACGGTCATCTTCAGGAATGCCTCCTCGAGCGTGGCGCAGCCGCTGGCAGCGGTGACCGATGCCGGCGTGCCTTCGATCAGCTGCTTGCCACGGTGCAGCACATAGACGCGGTCGGCCTGTTCCGCTTCGTTGACCAGATGCGTGGCCCACAGCACCGACAGGCCCTGGTCGCGACAAAGGCCCCGGACCAGCGCCATCAGCGTGGTGCGTGATTGGGGATCGAGGCCGACGGTCGCCTCGTCCATCAAGAGCAGCGCCGGACGATGCAGCAGCGCCCGCGCCAGTTCCACCTTGCGTCGATTGCCGCCCGACAGCGTGCGGCAGATCTTGTCCTCCGAACCCTCCAGCCCGACCTGCGCCAGCAGCGGCGCGATGCGCTCGCGACCCGCGCGGCCGAGGCCGTGCAGCGCGGCATGGAAGCGCAGGTTGCCGGTGACACTCAGGTCCAGATCAAGGGTCGGCTGCTGGAACACCACACCGACCTTCGCCAGCCCGACCGTCGGCTTCTTCAGGAAATCCACGCCGCAGATGCTGATCGCGCCGCCATCGGGCACGAACAGGCCGGACAGCAGCTGGAACAAGGTCGACTTGCCGGCGCCGTTCGGCCCGAGCAGCGCCATGAACTGCCCCGGTGCGATGCTCAGCGACACGCCCTGAAGGGCTTTAACGTCGCCGTAGGACTTCACCGCGTCGCGGACGTCGAGCGTGTTAGCCGGCGTTGCCGCCGGCGGGTTTGCAGCGGGCGACGTCATCGGACGGCCTCCGGATTCGAGCCGGCGGCCGCGAGGCCGCCGAGCAGTTCAGGATGTTGGGACATCAGTTGATGGTGTGCCTCGGAGACCGCTTCATCGTCACGGCGGCGGCGGCCGGACAGCGGAACGGTGTGGTCGAGAATCAGCCGCGCCGGGCTACGGCTGACGAACAGCACACGATCGGCCAGCGCCAGCGCCTCGCGCAGGTCATGGGTGACCAGCAGCGTGGTCGGCATCACATCGGCACGCAGCGCGGCCAGCACGTCGTACAGGCTGTCGGCTGTCGGGGCATCGAGCGAAATGAACGGTTCATCGAGCAACAGCAATTCCGGCTGGATCAGGAAGGCGCGCAGCAGCGCCACGCGACGCTGCATGCCGCCGGACAAGCGCAGCGGGAATTGCCGCGCCGTGCCGGCCAGGCCGACCCGGGCGAGCCCGGCCTCGATGGCGGCATCGCTCAGGTCCGGCTGCACCAGCCGCAGATTGTCGGCGACATTCAGCCACGGCAATAGGCGCGGTTCCTGAAAAACAAAACCGACCCGGCTGCCGCGACCGGCGCTGACGCTGCCATCAAACGCGGAATCCAGCCCGGCGACGATCTTCAGCAGGGTGGTCTTGCCGGCGCCGCTGGGCCCGACGATGGCAATGAAATCCCCGGATCGCGCGGCGAAGCGCAGCTCGCCGAGGGTGTCGGCGGCCGCGCCGGCGTGGCGCTTGGCCCGAATGTCGACGCGCAGCTCGCTCATGACCGCCACCCGTTCAGCCGCTGGTCCAGCGGCCGCAGCACCAGCGCCTCGACGACGAACACCACGGCGGCGAAGGCGGCGGTGTAAGCGAGGATGCTGGTCAGGTCGAAGAACTGGAAATAGGTGCCGAGCTGAAAGCCGATGCCATCGGAGCGGCCGAGCAGTTCGATCACCAGCACGATCTTCCAGATCAGCGCCAGCCCGGAACGCGCCGACGCCATGATGTACGGATACAGCTGCGGCAACACGATCCGGCGCAGCACCGTCAGGCGCGGCACCCGGTAGACCTCGCCGACCTGCAGCAGCTGCGGGTCCAGCGCCCGCGCGCCTTCGCGGATGCTGGTGATCACGGTCGGAATCTTGTTCAGCGCCACGGCGATCACCGCCGCCGTCTCGTTCAGGCCAATCCAGATGAAACACAGGATCGCCGCAACCAGCGCCGGCAGATTCAGCATCAGCACCAGCAGGCTGTCGAGGAGCTGGTTGGCAAGCCGACTGCGCCCCATCCAGATGCCGATGGCGACGCCCACCGTCATCGCGATCACGAACGAGGCAAGCACCCGCAGCAGGGTCATGCCAAGGTGGTGCAGCAGCTCGCCGGTGGTCAGATGATGGAACAGGCTGGCCAGCACGGCGGTCGGTGCCGGCAGCAGCGGATCGTGAACCCGCAGCGCCACCAGCTGCCAGATCACCAGCAGCACCAGCAGCGAGCCGGAACGGATGACGCCGGCCGGCAACCCGGCCCTGGCCTGCGGCATCAGCGTGCGCGTCCGCCTGCGGGGTAGAAGGTCGCCGGATCGAGCGTCGCCGACTTGCCGACCAGTTCCTCGCCGCCTTCCTCGGCCAGCAGCGCATACAGGCGCTGGATCGCCGGCAGGTCGACAGCCAGTTCGTCCGGATGGATGCCGGCGCGGTGGGCATCGCGCAGGGCCAGGAAATCGGCCTCGCTGTCTGCCTTCATCAGCGGCTTCAGCCGCACCCAGGCCGGATCGCTGTCGCGCAGCACGGCGTTGGTCTGGTCGACCGCCGCGAGAAAGCGCTGCAGCAGATCCGGATGCGCCGCTGCCCAGCTTTCGCTGAACACCCAGCCCACCATCGGCGCAGGCCGGGCCAGCCCCAGCCCCTTCAGCACGTCCTTCATGTCCAGCAGCTCGGTCAACCCGGCCGCCTGCAGCCGTGCACCGTAAGGCCAGAAGTTCAGCACCGCCGGCAGCTTGCCGCGCAGGATGAATTCGTTGAGCGCCGGCGGCGCGGCGAAGCTGGGCCGCGCCTCCTTGCGCAGGTCGAGACCCGCCGATTTCTTCGCGTACGCCTGCAGGAAGAGCCAGCTCTTGTCGACCGGTGTGCCGGCGACGCCGATCTCGCGGCCCTTCAGGTCGGCCAGCGACTTGATGCCGCTGTCGGCCTTCACGTAAAGACCACCGAGCGCCGTCGAGTTGGCTGCGAACTGCAGCTTGCGGCCTTCGGCACGATTGCGGTTCACCCACAGCCAGTCGGTGGTGATCATGTCCACCGCCCCGCCCTGCAATGCGATCTGGGCCGCATTGGGTGCCGCCATCGGCACCACTTCGATGGCGAAGCCGGCCGCCTTGTCGAAACCCTGGTGCTGCAGCGTGTCGAGTGTCCAGGCCACCGTGCCGAACTGCAGCACGCCGATGCGCAGCGTGCCGGCCGACTTTGCTGCTGGCGCCCCTGCCGCCAGCGCCGGCAAGCAAGCGGCCAGCAACGCCAGACAGCACGCGATGGTGCACGCCATCCACCGGCCGCGCCCGGCACCGTTGCCCGAAACCTTCATGATCTCCTCCGGCTGGTTCTGTTCGTCCGGTCTTCCGGATCGTTTTGCGCGGTGTGGCCCTAGGGGCCGGCGCGGCGCTTGATGACGCAGGCCTGCATCGTACTGCGCGGCAGGCCCGGTGAATCTCAGTTCAAGCCCTCATTGGCAGGATCGAGCCAGTGGTTCAGGAACACGTCGAGCTGCTGGCGCTGGATCATGCCGCTCTTGGTCATGATCATCCGTCCGTCACGAAACAGCGCAATGGTCGGCACCGCGCGCGGATGGTCGGTCGGCTTGACCTCTGGCCAGCGTTCGATGTCGACCTTGAGCATCCGCACGCGGCCTTCGAACTTCGGCGCAGCAGCGGCCAGCACCGGCTCCAGCCGCTGGCACCAGGGACAGTTTTCGGTCATGTACTCCACGAGCACCGGCAGCGATGGCTCGGCCAGCGCGGCACGCAGTGCCTCGGCATCAACTTCCGGGAGCGTCGGGGCGAAGGCTGCAGACATGGCGGTCTCATGGTGGCGCGACGAAGGTCGCGGGATGGTGCAACGACCACCGGCAGACGTCGAGGTTCCGCTGACCCACCGCCGCCCGCCCGGGCGGGCGCTGCGATCAGCCGGTCTTGCGGGGCCGGCCGCGCGGGCGACGCGCTGTCACCGCCGGTTCCTCGACCGCCTGCAGCGGTGCAGCGGTCGCCGCGCGGTCGCCAAACGTCAGCAAGCCGCGTACCAGCTGCTTGGAGGCATCGAACATCGCGCTCTGCTGCGCAAACACCTGGGCCGCCGCTTGGCCGCCGCGCTTCAGCGACTGGCGCAAGCCGCCCTGGATCAGCGCCTGCTGGGCCAGCAGGTCCGACAGGCCTTCGTCGATGAAGCGCAGGAACGCGCTGTGCATGACGCTGCCGTAGAGCTGCACCAGCCGGTGCAGCGTATCGGTGGACAGCAGCGGTTCGCCGTTCTCTTCGCGCTCGGCCAGCACCTGCAGCAGCACGCTGCGGGTGATGTCGGCACCGCTGGCATCGACCGCCCGGATCCGCCGGCCGCTGCGGATCAGTTCGTAGAGATCGTCCAGCGTCAGGAAGCGCGCCGCCGCCACGTCGTAGAGGCGGCGGCTCGAGTACTTCTTGATCAGATAAGGCGTTTCGGCCATCGGATCGCCCTCAGGCGCTCAGGTACATCGCGCCGTTGACCGGCAGCTGGATGCCGTTGATGTACGCCGCCTCGTCGGCACACAGGAAGGCCACGGCGGCGGCGATATCGGCCGGCGTGCCATAGCGGCCGGCCGGGATGCCGCGCAGGATGTCGGCCCGGATCGCTTCCGGCACCGCGCGGATCATCGGGCTGTCGACATAGCCCGGCGCCACCGTGTTGACCGTCACGCCCTTCTTCGCCACTTCCAGCGCCAGCGCCATCGTGAAGCCGTGGACCCCGGCCTTGGCCGCTGCGTAGTTGGTCTGCCCGAACTGCCCTTTCTGGCCGTTGACCGAGCTGATGTTGACGATCCGGCCCCAGCCGCGGCTCGCCATTGTCTCGGCAACGACACGGCTGGTGTTGAACATCGAATCGAGATTGACACGCAGCACCTGCTGCCACTGGCCCACCGTCATCCGCTTCAGCGGCGCATCGCGGGTGATGCCGGCGCAGTTGACCAGAATGTCGATCGCGCCATGCAGATCGGCCAGCGCCTGCAGGCTGGTTTCGGTGGCCTCGGCGTCGGAGACATCGAACGCGGCCACATCGATCGCCAGCCCCTGGGCCTGCCAGTCGGCGCGCAGCGCTTCGGCCGCGGACAGCTCGGCCGGCAGGCACACCGCGATCACCCGCGCCCCCATGCCGGCCAGCCGGGCGCTGATGGCGCTGCCGATGGCGCCGGTGCCGCCGGTGACCAGCGCCAGCCGTCCTTCCAGTCGCAGGTTCATGCGCGCTCCACAGCCAGCGCCACTCCCTGGCCGCCGCCGATGCACAGCGTCGCCAGCCCCCGGGCGGCACCGCGCGCCTTCATTTCATGCAGCAGGGTCACCAGCACCCGGGCGCCGCTGGCGCCGATCGGATGGCCGAGCGCGATGGCGCCGCCGTTGACATTGACCTTGCTGTCGTCCCAGCCCAGTTCCTGGCCAACGGCCAGCGCCTGCGCGGCAAAGGCCTCGTTGGCTTCGATCAGGTCGAGATCGGCAAGCGTCCAGCCGGCACGGCCGAGCGCCCGCCGGGTCGCGGTGACCGGGCCGATGCCCATGATCGCCGGATCGACACCGGACCAGCCGCCGCCGCGGATCGTCGCCAGCACCGGCAGCCCCAGTGCCTTGGCCTTCGCGGCCGACGCCACGATCACCGCCGCCGCGCCATCGTTCAGCCCGGACGCGTTGGCGGCGGTCACCGTGCCGGTCTTGCTGAAGGCCGGCTTGAGCCCGGCCAGCGATTCGGCGGTGACGCCGCGGCGGACGAACTCGTCAACCGCGAACTCGACCGTGGCGCCCTTCTTCGCCGGCAGCGTCAGCGGCACGATCTGGCTGGCAAATCGGCCGGCATCGATCGCCGCTTCGGCGCGGTTCTGGCTGCGCGCGGCGAAGGCGTCCTGCGCCTCCCGGCTGATGCCGTACTCGACGGCCAGGTTCTCGGCCGTCTGGCCCATGTGATAGCCGTTGAAGGCATCCCAGAGGCCGTCGATGATCATGGTGTCGACCAGCGACCAGGGGCCCATCTTCTGGCCGTCACGCGAGTTCGGCAACGCATGCGGCGCGGCGCTCATGTTCTCCATGCCGCCGGCAATCACCAGTTCGGCATCGCCCGCGCGGATGGCCTGCAGGGCCATGATCACTGCCGACAGCCCGGAGCCGCAGACGTGGCTGACCGTCAATGCCGGCGTCGACTGCGCGAGGCCGGCCTTGATCGCGGCCTGCCGGGCCGGGTTCTGGCCGGCACCGGCGCTCAGCACCTGCCCCATCAGCACCAGGTCGACCTGCTCGGCCGGCAACTGTGCGCGCGCCACCAGCGCGGCGATCAGCCGGGCCCCGAGTTCGGTGGCCGGGATGCCGGCCAGGCTGCCGCCGAAACGGCCGATTGCGGTCCGCGCGGCATCGATGATCACTACATCCTGCATGTCGTGGCTCTCCGCGGCCGCCCGCCGGCGGCCGGATGGTGGTGGGATGGCGCGGTCACCCGCGCCGGGTCATGCGGCCGCCGCGATGCTGGCCGCCAGCTTCGGGTAGATGTCCTGCTGCCAGCGCCGTCCGCTGAAAACGCCGTAATGACCGGCACCGTCCTGCACGTGGGCCTCCTGCAGACCGGGCGCGAGGTTGCGGCAGAGCGTGTGCGCAGCGGCGGTCTGGCCGAGTCCGCAGATGTCGTCCTTGGCACCTTCGACGGTCAGCAGGCGGGTGCCGGTAATGGCCCCGCAGTCGACCCGGCGGCCACGCCACTGCAGGCAGCCACGGGCCAGATGCCATTCGATGAAAACCCGACGCATGGTGTCGAGATAGAACTCGGCCGGCAGGTCGCAGACGGCCAGGTATTCGTCGTAGAACGCCCGGATCGACTCGGCCTCGTCCTGCGGATCGAGCCCGCGCAGCAGATGGAAGCGGCGCATCAGCGATTCGCGGTGCCGGCCCGCGTTCATGTTCATGAAGCCGGCGATCTGCAGGAAGCCGGGATAGACCTTGCGGCCACTGCCGGCATGGCCATGCGGCACCGTCTGCACCACGCGCTGCTCGAACATCGACAGCGGGTAGCGATGGGCAATGGCATTGACCTCGGTCGGCTCGATGCGGGTATCGACCGGCCCGGCCATCAAGGTCAGGCTGCGCGGCGTCGCCGGATCGCCGTCTTCCGCCAGCAGCGCGGTGGCCGCCAGCGCCGCGACGCACGGCTGGCAGACGGCGACGACATGCAGCCCCGGCCCGATGACCCGGGCGAAGCCGATCAGCTCGGCGATGTAGTCGTCGAGATCGAAACAGCCCTCGGACAGCGGCACATCGCGGGCGTTGTGCCAGTCGGTGACCCAGACCTCGTGATCGGCAAGCAGGGTCTGGGCCGTCTCGCGGAGAAGGGTCGCGAAATGGCCGGCCATCGGCGCCACCAGCAGCACCTTCGGCGCCGGCGCAGCCCCAACCCGGACGAAGCGCCGCAAGGTCACGAATGGCCGAACGCTGTCCACCTGCTCGACGATCGCCACCGGACCCTGCGGCGTGACGACCTCGCGAATGCCCCAGTCGGGACGTTCGTGGCGGATCGCGGTATCGGCGGCGATCCGCCAGCCGGCGTCGAGCGCCCGGACCGGTGCCAGCCCCGCCAGCGGCGGCGGCAGCCAGGACAGCGCGGCACGGGCGCCGGCAGCAGCCAGCCGCAGGCTGGCGTGCAGATCGGACTGGGCCTGATAAGTGCGGTAAAGCATGGCGTTCGGGATCCTGGTGAAGCGAGGTACGACGCGCCGGACGGCGCGCCGGTTCAGAACATGTGCTGACCGCCGTTGATCGAGATGTTGGCGCCGGTCAGAAAAGCCGCTTCCTCGGACGCCAGGTAGGCGCACAGGCCGGCCACTTCCTCGGGCTTGCCGAGCCGGCTCATCGGAATCTGCGGCAGGATCTTGGAGCTCAGCACCGCCTCGTCGATCGCCATCACCATGTTGGTGCCGATGTAGCCGGGCGAGATGGTATTGACCGTGATGCCGGACTTCGCCACTTCCAGCGCCAGCGCCTTGGTGAAGCCGTGCATGCCGGCCTTGGCGGCGGC
>CAYPJK010000056.1:9184-10748 GCA_964411025.1 uncultured Nevskia sp. | reverse complement strand
GCCAAGGATTATCTGGACCGCGCGCGGACCGCTTCCCCGGCCACCGCCGGCCGCTGGCGCGAAGCCCTGCTGGCCGCCACCTTCTGGTCGCGCATCCAGGGTGCCGAAAAGCTGCGGATGGCCGGCAACTACCCGGCCGCCGACAGCGCCTACAGCGCTGCCTTCGCCGCGCCACCGCCGGAGGTGCCGGACGCCATCCGCCTGGCCCACGCCGATGTGCTGCTGAACCGCGGCAAGGACAAGGACGCCGAAGCAATCGCCCGCGACGCGCTCCGCCGCAACGAGAACAATGCCGACGCCATCGCCGTGCTGCTGACCGTGCTCAGCCGCAGCGGCCGCGATGCCGAAGCGCTGGCGCTGTCGCGCAAGGCCCCGGCAACGCTGCGGCCGCAGGTCGAGGCGCTGCGCGGCGAGCAGCTGCGCCGGCGTGCCAAGCAGGCCCGGGAAACCGGCGACCTGGCGCAGAGCGAGCGCCTGCTCAACGACGCCCTGATCGAGCAGCCGACCAACCCCTGGGTGCGGCTGGACCTGTCCGAGGTCTACCGCAAGCAGGGCCGCCGGGCCGAAGCCGCCACCCTGCTCGACGGCCTCGCGGCCACCCACGGCCGCAACAAGGACGTGCGCCTGGCCCAGGCCTATTTCGCCGCCGAGCAGCAGGACTGGGCCGGGGTGCTGAACCGCCTCGAAACCTTCAGCGAGGACGAGCGCAGCCCCGAGGCCACGACCTTGCAGCGCCGCGCCTGGGTGCAGTACCAGCTGGAGCGCTCGCGGATCGCGCTGCGCCGTGGCCGCCCCGGCGACGCCCACCGCATCCTCACCGAGACCGATGTCGCCGCCGAAGGGGACCCGGAACTGCTGGCCGCGCTGGCCAACGGCTGGGCCGACCTGAAGGACCCGGCGCGCGCGGTGGCCTACATGCGCCGTGCGATGGGCGATGGCCGGACCGCCACGCCGGCGCTGCGCGCGCAGTACGCCGCACTGCTGCTGAGCGCCGGCCAGGACGCCGAATTCGAAGTGGTGGCCGAGGACCTCGCCCGCCGCAAGGACATCGACCCGGCTGGCCAGGCCGCGCTCGACGAACTGGTGATCGGCTACCGGATCAAGCTTGCCGATCGTGCCCGCAGCGAACGCCGCTATCCGGAAGCCTATGTGCAGCTGCGCGACGCGGTGGCCCGCTACCCGTCGAACGTGCAGGTGCAGATGGCGCTGGCCCGGCTGCTGACCGATGCCCGCGACATCGATGCCGCCACGTCGATCTACTTAAGCCTCGCCAAGCGGGCGCCGGACGATGCCGATATCCGTCTGGGCCTCGTCGACACGCTGCTGGCCGGCGGCCGTCTGCCCGACGCGCAGCGGGAAATCGACCGCGGCCTGAGCGTCGATGCCGGCAATCCGCGCTGGCTGCGCGCCTCTGCGCGGCTGGCCGAGCAGCAGGGCCGCAAGGGTGCCGCGCTGAAGGACTACCAGCGTGCCGAAGCCCTGGAGCGCGACGCGCCGCAGGAGCAGCCGGCACCGCAGCTGGCCTGGATCGATCCGCGCCAGCCGGAGCTGGGCCTTGGGCCCC
>CAYPJK010000056.1:0-9174 GCA_964411025.1 uncultured Nevskia sp. | reverse complement strand
CGCCCACCGCGACGGCGACGCCAACGCTGACCCAGACGGCCACGCCCACGGCGACAGCGACGACCGAATATCTGCTCTTCGCGCCTTTGCTTGCCAATATCGCGCCGGACGCGCCCGGACCGCTGGCACCCCGTGCCACCGGGCTGGCCAGCGCGCCGTCGGTGCAGGCGGCCGTGACGCCGCCGCAGCCGGGCCTCGGCCTGCGCGCCAGCACCACGCTGGGCAGCGGCGATCCGCTGGCCGCCTGGCAGGCCGCACAGGTGCAGCAGCCGGTCTGGCTGAAGCTGGGCGAATCCGCCGCGCCGAAGACCGATGCCAATGCCACGGCGGTTGCGGCCGGGCGCTATCCGGTCGCGCCGGGGCCGGTCAGCCGCCTGGAATCGGCGACCAGCGGCTGGGTCGGCGGCGAAACGGCGATCCGCTCGCGCAAGGGCGAAGGTGGCCTGTCGCAGCTGTTCGACATCGAAACGCCGGTCACCTTGAACCTCGCGGAAACCAGCTTCGGCCAGGTGTCGGTCTCGGCCTCGCCGGTCTATCTGGATGCCGGTACCGCCAGCGGCCGCCGGCTGCTGCGGGTCGGCACCGACGCGCTGGTCGGCAACACCAGCACGGCCACCGGCACCCGCGATGCCGGCGGTGTCGCCTTCGGGCTCGGCTACAAGCTGGGTGACTTCAAGGCCGACATCGGCGTGTCGCCGATCGGCTTCGAGGTCGAGCGCCTGGTCGGCGGCATTTCCTGGCGCTACAACCCGGATGAATGGCGGCTCGGCGCCGAAGTGTCGCGCCGCGCCGTTGCCGAAAGCCTGCTCGCCTACGCCGGCACCAGGGACCCGCTGCTCGGCAAGACCTACGGCGGCGTGTCGCGCACCGGCGGCCGCGTCGACGTGGCCTGGGACACCGGCAATTTCGGCCTCTACGGCTACGGCGGCTTCTACAGCTACGACGGCCGCAACGTCGAGACCAATGGCTCGGTGCTCGGCGGCGCCGGTGCCTTCGGCCGGACGGCGCTGGCACCGAACCACGGGCTGACCTATGGCCTGAACCTGACCGTGTTCGGCTTCGACGACAACCGCCGCTTCTACACCTTCGGCCACGGCGGCTACTTCAGCCCGCAGATCTTCACGGCGGTGACCGTGCCGGTGCAGTGGGCCGGCATCCGCGGCGCGCTGAGCTGGAACCTCAGCGCCGCCGTCGGCGTGCAGAGCTTCCGCGAGGACGGCGCCGCCTACTACCCCGGCTTCGATGGCCTGCAGGCGGAGCTGGAGCGCGTCGCGGCGCTGAATCCGCAGCTCGATCTGAGCACCGGCTATGCGACTCAGCGCAGCACCGGACTGGGCTACACCGCGAAGGCGCTCAGCGACTCCCGGGTGGCGCCGAGGCTGACGGTCGGCGGCCTGTTCTCGATCGACAACGCCCGCAATTTCCGCGAATTGCAGGCCCACGGCTACCTGCGCTGGTACTTCTCGGCGCAGCCGCCGGAAGCGACCGACCCGGCCCCGATCCTGCCGTTCTACCAGTACTGACGCCATGACCACGACCGTTCCGAAGTCGCCCGTCCACCGCCCCCGCTGGCTGCTGGCCGCTGCGCTCGCCGCCCTGCCGGCCGTCCTGCAGGGCGCCGACACGCCGGCCCCACTGCTCGCCGCCAGTCCCGGCAGCGCCGAGCTGATGCTGAAGACACTGGAGGATCGGCTGGGCGGCAATCCGTTCGATCCGGTGTCGATGAACAACCTGGCGATCGTGCGGCTGGCCGAGAACAACCCGTACGCCGCCGCCGAACTGCTGGGCCGCGCCTACCAGCTGGCCGCCGACAACCCGGTGATCGCCGACAACCACGCCCGGCTGGACGCGTGGATCGAGGCGCGGGCCAAGGCTGCCCGCAAGAAGGGCGATCCGGTCGAAGACCCCAGCCTGCCGTTCCCACCCGAGCCGCCGGCGCTGTGGCGCTCGCGCTGATGCCGATTTCGAGACTGACGATGAAGCCAAGCACCCTGCTGCTGCCGCTGTTCCCCCTGCTCGCCGCGACTGCCGGCGGCTGCACGTCCCAGGTCGACGACATCGAGACCCCTGATCTGACGTCGCCGGCGGCGCTGCCGATCGGCATCTTCGTTGGCCGCACGACCTTCCAGTCATCACCGGTGACGGTGATCAGCACCGCACTGGTCGAACCGAACGGCCGCATGGTGGTGGTCGGCGACCGCGCCGAATACCTCGCGTCCGGCATCTACAGCACGGCCGGCCGCGGCTTCAACGCGCAGCTGCGCTTCCATCTTCCGAACCTGCGCGACGAGGACGGCGCGCCGCTGGTGGCGGCGAGCAGCGCCGACTTCATCGGCACCTACAACCCGCAGGTGGATTTCACGGGCACCTTCGTGCGCAGCGACGGCGAAAACGGGTCGATGAACTTCATCTACGACCCGCAGACCGAGGTGGTGCCGGACCTGCGCACGCTGGTCGGCACCTGGTCGAACGCCGATGCCTTCGGCGATTCCAGCATCAGCTTCACCTTCGTCAACGGCGGCGGCTTCAGCGGCCTGGATTCGGCCGGCTGCCGCTACACCGACGCCGAGGCGCAGATCATCAACGGCCGCTACAACCTGTACCGGGTGCAGTTCTCGCGAACCTGCATCGGCGAGCCGGCGGCGACGCTGTTCGCCGGCCTGATGACGGTGGTGTCGCGCACCGAGGCCGGCCGCACCACCAACCAGATGATCCTGACCGGTTCCAACAGCACGGCGGCCGTCAGCTTCCAGTTGACCGAAGCGCGCTGACCGCCGCCATCGGCCGGCGACGGGGCCAGCCGGGCGACGCTAGCGGGCCGCCCGGAAGTCGGCGTCGCGCTGTTCCGCCTTCCGGTAGACGGGATGGTCGTGTTCCATCTCGCGGCGGATCACCGGCATCGCCTCCGCGAACAGCGCGGCGGCTTCGGCGCGGCGACCCAGCATGGCCAGGACGTGCGCGAGCCGGGACCGGGCCACGGCGAGATCGACGGCCGAGGTGTGGTTGTAGGTCTGTTGCTCGACGATCGCGGCGCGGGCATCGACTTCTGCTTCCACCCAGCGCCGGGCGCTGATCTGGGCTTCGACGATGGCATCGGCCACGGCGCAGGAATAGGCCAGTTCGCCCTGCGCCTTGCGGGTCGGCACCAGCAGGCTGCGCAGTTCGGCGAGCGCGGCGTCGGCCTCGCGCCGATCCCCCGCCAGTTCGGCGTCCTCGGCCCGGAACACCGCGATCGCGCGGCGCGTCGCCAGCGTTTCGTCGGCGTCCGCGCCCAGCACGGCGACCGACCGCTGCAGCGCCTCGGCGTAGGCGGTCCTGGATGCCTCGAGGTGCCCGAGCTTGCGGTGCAGCCAGGCCATCGTCCGCAGCAGGTCGGCCGCCGCGTCGGGATTGCGGCTGCGGCCGCGATCGAGATGCGGCAGTACCGACTCGGCGATCGCCAGCGCTTCGTCATGACGGCCCACGTTGGCCAGCTGCGCCACGTATTCCGTGCTGATGTCGAGCAGCAGCGGATCGTCAGCCGGCAGACGGGCGGCCCGTTCGCGATGCAGCGGCTCGAGAATCGCCAGCGCCTGACGGGGACGTGATGAAAAGCCGTGCACCCGGGCCCGCGCCAGATGCAAGCGGGCCAGCACGTTCCAGCGCTCAGGGTCCTGACTGCGCGCGGCCAGCGCTTCGGCACGATCGAAATGCACGCTGTATTCGGGCACGTCGCGGATCGACAGGTTCTTGCCGAGGATCAGGTGCGCCAGCGCCGTCTCCAGCAGCGCCGCATCGCCCTGCGCTTCGAGCACCGCGATCGCGCGGCGCAGCTGGTTCTCGGCATCGGCGTCATTGCCGATCAGGTGCCAGGCATTGCCAAGCGCCGTACGGACCGCGCCCTCCTGCAGCGGCTGGTCGGCGAAGCGCTCGGCCACCCGGCCCTGCGCGCGCTTCAGCACATCCAGCATCGTCGGATCCGGCTTGCCGGCCACCTGTGGTGCGGCCGCGGCCAGGATGTCGCGCTGCAGGAATTCGTTGACGGCCACGGCCAGCGCCTGGTGCCGGCGCGCATCGGCGAGCGCGCGGCTGAGCTGCCAGCCGAGCAGGCCGAGGCCGATCAGGCCGGCCACCAGCAGGGCGCCGATCCCGAGCAGCAGCGGTCTGCGCAGGCGATGCCGTTCCAGTTCACGCTGCAGTGCGGCCGCCCGCTGACGGTCGGCCTGCTCGGCACGACGCTGCTGGCGCCGGTGATCGAGCGTGCGGAGCCGGCTCGCCAGTGCGCCGGCATCGCCGAGCCGGTGCTGCGGATCGCCCGCCGCGCATTGCGCGATGTCCTCGCGCAGCAGTTCGTCGTCGACCCCCTGCTCCCAGCCGGCCGACAGCGGCCGGCGAAAGTCGCCGACCACGCACTGGTACAGCAGGATGCCCAGTGCATAGAGATCGGCGCGTTCGCTCGCCGGCTGGCCGGCCAGCACCTCCGGGGCCATGTAGAGCGGCGTGCCGGTCGAGCTGCTGTCCGCCGTGCTGCGCGTCATCGTCGCGGCTGGCGCGCCAACCCCGGTCATCGCGTACCGGCGCAACCGCTCCTGATCGATGATCGTCGCACTGCCAAAATCGGCCAGGCGTATCCGCGGGCCACGCGCGTCGGTGGTGTCGACCAGCACATTGGCCGGCTTCAGGTCCTTGTGCAGCACGCCGGCCCCGTGGGCGATCGCCAGCGCCTCGGCACACTGCGCCACCAGCTCAAGCCGCAGCTCGATCGGCAGCGCCTCGAGTCCACCCTGCCGCTCCGCCCAGTCCGGCAGGCTGCCGCCGTCGATCAGCGGACTGGCAACGAACGCGGGTAGCGTGCCGAACTGATGATCGAGGAGCGGCACGAAGCCGCCGGCGGCAGCATCGTCACCGACATCCTGCAGCAGCCGGAAGATCGCCACTTCCCGCTTCAGCGCCGTCACCGCGTGCAGATCGGAGGCGAACTTGAAGACCCGCAGGACGCCGGCCCCGTCCTGCGCCAGCCAGACGTCCGCCTGGCCACCGGGGCCGAGCGGCGCGACCAGCCGCCAAGCCGGACGCTCCGGCGGGTGGTCGCCGACGCGGAGCTGCAGACGCGGCTGCACCGCCGGAATCGGCCCTTCAAAGCTCACGGGCCCGACCAGCCGGTAGCCATAGCCCTTGACGGTCTGGACGGCGGCGCCGTCGGCACCGAGGCTGCTGCGCAGGCGGCTGATCGTCGTCAGCAGCGCGGCTTCCGAGAGGATGCGGCGCGGCCAGCAGCTTTCGGCCAGTTCGTCCTTGGTCACCACTTCGCCCGCGTGGCGCAGCAGCTCGGCGAGGACGCGCAAGGCTTTCTGTCCCGGCTCCGCCGGCTCGCCGCGCACCGTCAGCCGCCACTGACGCTCATCGAAGCGAACGTCACCAAAACGCCACAGGCCCGCGAGCGCCTCGGCAGCGCTCGGCACGTCGATGCGATGTTCGGAGTTCCGGTGACCGGTAGCTGACAAGGGCAGGACCGCTCGGCGGCAGCAGTGGCGGCGGACTTTACGCCGGGTCCGTTTTCGCGGGAAGCCCGTCCTCAAACCGGTCCGGACGGACCGCGAACGGCGTCGGTACGTGCCGCCACGCGATATCCGCGAGCCGTCTGCAAGGCCGGAAGGCGCCGCCTCTCAGGCTGCGCGCCGTCGCCGGCAACCCTGTTGGCGTCCGTGCGTCTGGCCACGGGATTCCGCCGGCTCGCCGATAAAAATGACCTAACAATCATGCTTTTGCACGGAATGAATACATTTGTAATGTTGGCGCAAGGTGTGCCGCGCCGGCTTTTGGCACTTTCTCCCGACGACAAAAAAAGACAGAAGGGAGTTGCAGATGGCCGTCATTCAAAACCGGGCCGGTGCGTTGCCCCAGTCCGTTGGTTTTCCCGCACTCGCGCCCGATCGCGGCAACCCGCGACGGCAAGGCCTGACCGGCATTGGCGCCGTCGTGTTGCTGCTGGCCGCCATCACCTCGCCGGCAACGGCCGCGACCATCGTGGTCGACAACAGCGACTGCACGCTGGTCGAAGCGATCAGCAACGCCAACAGCGACAGCACCAACGGCGGCAACGGCTGCGCTGCCGGCAGCGGCGCCGACACGATCCGGCTGCCGGCCGGCAGTACGGTCACTCTGACACAGAGCCTCAACGAGCTGACGGCCCCGTTCGGCAACTCGTTCACTGGCCTGCCGCTGGTGACCAGCACGATCACGATCGAAGGCAACGGTGCGACTGTCACCCGCGATGCCTCGGCACCGAAATTCCGCATTCTCCGGATCGCCTCCGGCGGCAACCTGACGATCCAGCGGCTCACCATCAGCAATGGCTTTCTTCCGCAGGCCGGCCCTGTTGATGAGGAACGCGGCGCCGGCGTGTATGTCAACGCGGGCGGCCGCTTGAGCCTGATTGACGCGACCGTCAAGGGTCACAGTGCCGGCGCCTCGGGCAGCGGCATTTTGAACTTCGGCACCACGCAACTGCTGCGAACCACGGTCGCCAACAACAGTAGCGTGACCGGCTCCGGGGCCGGCGTCGCGAACGGCAGCCTCGGCAACGGCGGCAGCGTCACCGTGACCAGCAGCACGATCTCCGGCAACGTCATCACCGCCGCGTCCGGCGGCGTCGGGGCCGGCATCAGTTCCAACGGCGGCACGGTGACGATCACCGACAGCACCATTACCGGCAACGTATCCAATTCGACGCTCGGCGCGGGCGGCATCAGCAGCGGCAACAACGGGCGTTTCACGGTGACCCGCAGCATCATTTCCGGCAATCGCGCGCCGCGGGTGCCTGCGGGCTCCGAAATTCGGACCGTCGGCGGCCCCGGTGACGAGTACACGCTGAACGGCTACAACCTGATCGGTGACAACGGCGCATCCAACTCCCAGTTCGCCACGCTCGGCGTCACCGATATCGTGCCGAGCCAGGACATCAGCAGCATCCTCGCGCCGCTGGCCGACAACGGCGGCCCGACGCCAACGCACGCACTGCTGCCCGGTAGTGCGGCGCTGAACGCCGTCGCGGCCGGCTGCCCGACCAACGCGATCGACCAGCGCGGCCAGTTGCGGCCGGAAACCTCGGCCTGCGATGTCGGCGCGTTCGAGCTGTCCGGCAGCTATGTCGTGACCAGCCTCGGCGATACCGACGACGGCAGCTGCGATGCCAGCCACTGCTCGCTGCGCGAGGCGATCCGCAGCGCCAACGGCACCACCGGCATTCCGGACATCATCTCGTTCAACGTGCCGGGCGGCGGCGTCATCGCCCTCGCCAGCCAGCTGCCGGAAATCACCGCCGCTGGCGGTCCGGTGCGGATCGATGGGCCGAGCGATGCGGCGCAGGCGATCATCCTCGACGGCAGCAGCGGCGTGCGGCTGATGCAAACAGCAGTGGGCTCTGTCGTCGGTATGAACTACCTCACGCTCCGTAACGGCCGGGCGCCACGCACCTCGGAATTTGGCGATGGTGAAGGCGGCGGCGCGATTCGCGCCCGCGGCGCGCTGACGCTGAACGCGTGTGTGTTGACCGGAAACGTGGCCGGCGACGCGTACACCGCTGGCAGGGCGGGGCCAGGGGGCGCGATCGAGAGCTCCGGGCCATTGACCATCATCAGCAGCACCTTGTCCGGCAATGCCGGCGGAACACCACTCAATGGGCGCGGCGGGTCCGGCGGAGCCATTTTTGCGAGCGGGCCGCTGACCATCGTCGGGAGCACGCTATCCGGCAATCAAGGTGGCCGGGGCAACAACGCGGATGCTGGCCTCGGCGGCGCCATTCGCGCCAGCGGAAGCACCGTGATCGTCAACAGCACACTGACCGGCAATGCCGGCGGCTTCAGCAAGAACGCCATTGCTGGCAACGGTGGCGCGGTATCAACCAGTGGTCCGCTGACACTCATCAACACCACGATCCACGACAATGCCGCCGGCTTGAACAACGCGCCGTTCGGTACGCCCGGCAGCGGCAGTGCGCTACATGCCACCGGCCCCGTGCCGACGCTGATCAACACGATCATCAGCAGTCCATCGCCGGGCCTGTGCGCCGGCTTCAGCGGTTCGGCAGCAGGCCGCAGCAGTCTGGCCACCGACACCAGTTGCGGCAGCGGCGGCCTGCTGATCGGCGGCTCGCCGGTGACGGTGGATGCGCTGAATCTCGGCTCGCTCGCCAGCAATGGCGGGCTGACGCAGACCCTCGCGCTGAAGGTCGGTAGTGTGGCAATCGATGCCGGCTCCGATGCCGACTGCGCGGCCGACCCGGTCAACGGTGTCGACCAGCGCGGCGTGAGCCGTCCGCAGGAAGCGCGCTGCGATGTCGGTGCCTTTGAGGCAGCGTTGACCAATGTCTCGATCACCAAGACCGCGTCGCCTGAAACGGTGATCGTCGGCGAGGCCGTGCGCTTCACACTGACCGTGCGCAATCTCGACAGCCGGCCGGTGTCCGCCGTCGCCTTGAGCGACCTCGTGCCGTCGGCATTCCGGGTTGATGCGGTGACGCCGGGCTCCGCGCTGTGCCTGACCGGCAGCAACAACACCGTGACCTGCGCGCTGCCGACCCTGGCCCCGAATGCCACGGCGACGGTGCTGATCGACACCACGGCGCTCAGCGCCGGTGCAATCACCAACACCGCCACCGCCGGGGATGCCGGCACCGACCGCGACATCCGCGACAACAGCAGCTCGGCGACGGTCACCATCGTCGCGCAGGACACCACGCCGGATGCGATCAGCTTCGACAGCCGCAGCAACGTGGCCCGCAGCAGCACGCAGACCTCCAACACGGTGACCATCGGGGGCCTGAATGTCGCCGCCCCGATCTCGGTCAGCAGCGGCGGCCAGTACTCGATCGGCTGCACCGAGGCCGGCTTCACCAGCGTCGCCGGCACGATCGGCAATGGCCAGACAGTCTGCGTGCGGCATACCGCCGCCAGCGGCTTCGGCACCGACACCGTCACGACACTGACCGTCGGCGACGGCACCGGGACTTTCACCAGCACCACGGAAGCGCGCGACATCACGCCGGAGGCGTTCAGCTTCGACAACGTCATGGGCGTGGTCGAGCCGGGCAGCACGCAGCGCAGCGCAGCGATCACCATCGGCGGCGTCAACGACAGCACGCCATTCAGCGTCACCGGTGGCCGCGCCAGCACCAACGGCCTGCCCTGCGATCCG
>CAYPJK010000055.1:6261-10817 GCA_964411025.1 uncultured Nevskia sp. | reverse complement strand
GCCGACACCGGCGAGCAGCTGATCTTCGCCAACAGCGATCTGCTCAAGGCCCGCCTGCGCCACTACAAGCGCATGCATGAGCGACGCGTGCTGCTGACGCTGGACGTCGAGTTCGGCACGCCGCCGGAGGTGATCGAGGCGATCCCGGCGCTGCTGCGCGAGATCATCGCGGCGCAGCCGAAAACCCGCGTCGAGCGCGTGCACCTGAAGGCGCTGGTCGGCGGCGCCTACCAGTTCGAACTGGTCTACTGGATGATCGATCCCGCATTCGCGCTGTACATGGATACCCGCCAGCGGGTGCTGATCGGCATCGTTCGCCGCTTCGAGGCCGATGGCATCCGTTTCTCGTTCCCGTCCGTTGGCAGCCGCCGTGACGCTGCCGCACTGCTGGCCGCCCCGGCGACCCAGGTCGGCGGCGGCAGCGATGCCCCCGAAAGCAAGCCCGCGCGCGCCTGAGCACCGATCCGCATGACCACCGAATCCCCCGTTGCCGACACCGCCGTCCGCCTGCGCGGCGAGATCATTCCGGTCACCCCGTTCCAGCAGAACTGCACGCTGATCTGGGACCCGACGACGATGCGCGGCGCGCTGGTCGATGCCGGCGGCGAGCCCGCGCGGCTGCTGGAGCGGGTCGCCCACCACGGCGTGCAGCTCGAAAAGCTGCTGGTCACCCACGGCCATCTCGATCACGCCGGCGCGGTGGCGGAGATCGCCGAGCAGCTGAATCTGCCGATCGAAGGCCCGCACCAGGACGACGCCTTCTGGATCGACGGAATGCCCGATGCCGCCCGCCAGTACGGCTTCCCGCCGGCCCGCAGCTTCGTGCCGCAGCGCTGGCTCCAGCACGGCGACACGGTGCACCTCGGCAGCCTGACGCTCGACGTGCTGCACTGCCCCGGCCACACGCCGGGTCACGTCGTGTTTCACCATCCGGCGTCGCAGCTGGCGATGGTCGGCGACGTGATCTTCCAGAACTCGATCGGCCGCACCGATTTCCCGAAAGGCAACCACGCCGACCTGATCCGCTCGATCCGCAGCCGGCTGTTCCCGCTCGGCGACGAGGTGCAGTTCATTCCCGGCCATGGCCCGATGTCCACGTTCGGCCGCGAGCGCCAGGTCAACCCGTACATCGCCGATTCGGTGGCCGGCGACTGACGCGAAGGCACCGCGCAGCGATGCCGATCAATTCTTGTTCCCCGGAGCGCCGATGAACCGTCTGCCCGTGCTGGTCTATCTGCTCGGCTATGCCGGGCTGCTGCCGTTCATTGCCGGTCCGCTGTGGTGGACCCTGCTGCCGGACGGCGTGCCGCCCTGGCTCGACGGCCTGTGGCTGCGCTACGCGGCGATGATCGCCAGCTTCATGGCCGGCACCCTGTGGGGGCTGGCGCTGCCGACCGCCGAAGGTCCGAATGGCCTGATCGGCATGGCGCTGTCGACCGTGCTGATGCTGCTGGCCTGGCTCGCCGCTTCGCTACCGTTCACGCCGGCGATCGTCGCGCTGGCGGCGGTGTTCGTGCTGCTGGTGGCGGCCGAGGTCTGGCGCGAACGGGTGCTCGACCCGCTCAGCGGCTACTTCAGCCTGCGGCTGTCGCTGACCATCGGCGTGCTGGTCTGCCTGGTCTGGCGCGGCCTGCTGAACTGAACGGCGGACGCGCCCCAGGATGGGGCATCGACGCCGACGATTGCGTACTCTTGCCGCCATTCCACGACCCGCGCTGCCCGATCGACCGCCATGAGCCGTTATCACGCGTCCTCCGCCCTGCTCGCCACCGGCTGGCATGACAACGTCCTGTTCGAGGTCGACGATGCCGGGCTGATCACCTCGCTCGCCACCGGCGTGGCGGCGGACGGAGCCGAGGCGCTCAACGGCCCGGTGGTGCCGGGCATGCCCTGCCTGCACTCGACCTCGTTCCAGCGCGGCATGGCCGGACTGACCGAAAAGGGCGGGCCGCAGGGCGACAGCTTCTGGTCGTGGCGGCGGCTGATGTACCGCTTCATCGAGCAACTGCAGCCGGACGACATCGAAGTCATCGCCACCCAGCTGTACGTGGAGATGCTGCAGGCCGGCTACACCAGCGTCGCCGAGTTCCATTACCTGCACCACGACGTCAGCGGCGCGCCGTACGCCAACCGCGCCGAAACCAGCGAGCGGCTGCTGGCAGCGGCCCAGAGCACCGGCATCGCCCAGACGCTGCTGCCGGTGCTGTACGGCCACGACAACTTCGGCGGCACGCCGCCGACCAGCGGCCAGCGCCGCTTCATCAACACCGTGGCCGACTACGCCGGCATCGTCGAACGCCTGGTCGCCGCCACGCGTGGCAGCGCGGCCCAGCGCATCGGCATCGCCCCGCACAGCCTGCGCGCGGTCACCCCGGCGATGCTGGCCGAGGCGGTCGCGCTGGCGGCCACGCTCGGCCCGGACACGCCGATCCACCTGAACCTGTCGGCGCAGCTCAAGGAAGTGAACGACTGCCTGGCCTGGTCCGGCCAGCGGCCGATTGCCTGGCTGCTCGACCACGCGCAGGTCGACGGTCGCTGGTGCGTGATCCACGCCACCCATACCGAGATCGGCGAAGCCGAGCGGCTGGCACGTTCCGGCGTCGTGGCCGGCCTGTGCCCGACCTCCGAAGGCGACCTGGGCGACGGCTTCTTCAACGCCGTGCCCTATCTGCGCAACGGTGGCCGCATCGGCGTCGGTGCCGACAGCCATGTCTGCGTCGATCCGTTCCTGGAGCTGAAGCTGTTCGAGTACGGCCAGCGCCTGCGTTTCGAGCGCCGCAACGTGCTGGCGAAGGGCATTGGCGATTCGCTCGGCGGCCACCTGTACCGGATCACCACCGCCGGCGGTGCACAGGCGATGGCGCAGCCGGTCGGCAGTCTCGCAGTCGGCCTGCGCGCCGACTGGCTGGTGCTGAACCCGGACGATCCGGCGCTGGCCGAACAGCGCGGCGACGGCCTGCTCGACGCCGCGATCTTCGGCCCGGCCCGGCAGCCGGTGCGCGACGTGATGGTGGCCGGCCGCTGGGTGGTGCGTGACGGCCGCCACCCGCAGGCGGCGGCCAGCCTCGGTCGCTACCGCGCGGTGATGAAGCGGCTTCTGGGCTGATCGATGAGCGCGCCGCTGGCCTTGACGATTGCCGGCCGCGGGCCGCTGATCATCAACATCCCGCATGCCGGCACCGCGCTCAGCCCCGGTCTCGCCGAACGCCTGAGCCCCGGCGCGCGGCAGCTGCCGGACACCGACTGGCACCTGCCGTTCCTGTACCACTTCGCCGCCTACTGCGGCGCCACGCTGATCGCCGCCACCCATTCGCGCTACGTCGTCGACCTGAACCGCGACCGCGAGAGCCGGCCGCTGTACGACGGCGATCCGGACCCGGGCCTGTGCCCGCTGCTGCAGTTCGATGGCGCGCCGGTCTACCGGCCCGGTTGCGAGCCAACGGCGGCGGAGATCGACAGCCGCCGCGCCCGCTGGTGGGATCCGTACCACGACGAGCTGGCCCAGCGGGTCGCCGACACCCGTGCACGCTGCGGCCACGTGGTGGTGCTCGATGCCCATTCGGTGCGCCGCGAGCTGCCCGGCCGCTTCCCCGGCCGGCTGCCGGATTTCAGCCTCGCCACGCGCGACGGGCAGGCCTGCGCACCGGCGCTGCAGGCCGAGGTCGAGACGCTGCTGGCCGCCGCCGGCGGCGGCATCGCCAGCAACCAGCGCTTCAAGGGCGGCTACACCACCGTGCGCTACGGCCGGCCGGACCAGGGCCTGCACGCGCTGCAGCTGGAGCTGGCGCAGGACTGCTATCTCGACGACAGCGACCCCGCCCGCTGGACGCCGGGCCATCCGCAGGCCCAGGCCATCGGCCCGGTGCTGCGCCGGCTGATCGACACGCTGATCGCCTGGAAGCCGTAGAGCGGCGGCTGGCGTCGCTTTTGCAAGCGCCTAGCCCCGACCGTTCAACCGGAGCCGCACGATGGCCAAAGTCCCCGCAGGTGTCGGGCCGCGCTTCCCGCAGGTGGTGGTGCTGGTCGGCGCCACCGGCGATCTGGCGCGCCGCAAGCTGCTGCCCGGCCTGTTCCATCTGGTCAACGCCGGCTTCATTCCGGACTGCCGGATCATCGGGCTGTCGCTCGACGATCTCGACGCCGACGGCTTCCGCAGCATCGCGCGCAGTGCGCTCGAGCAGTTCGGCATGCGCAAGCCGAACGAGGCCGACTGGCAGCGCTTCGCCGCCCAGCTGGACTACCTGCCGCTGGCCGCCGGGGCCGCCGCGCTGACGGCCGCGGTGACTGCCGCGGAGACGGCGCTCGGCGCCGAAAGCCAGCGCCTGCACTACCTCAGCGTGCCGCCCAGCGCGGCGCTGCCGGTGGTGCGGATGCTCGGCGAGGCCGGGCTCGTGGAACGGGCGCGGATCATCATGGAAAAGCCGTTCGGCACCGATCTGGCCAGCGCCGTGCGGCTGAACGCCAAGCTGCACGAGGTGTTCAGCGAAGAGCAGATCTTTCGCATCGACCATTTCCTCGGCAAGGAACCGGCGCAGAACATCCTCGCCTTCCGCTTC
>CAYPJK010000055.1:0-6251 GCA_964411025.1 uncultured Nevskia sp. | reverse complement strand
GTTCGAGCCGATCTGGAACCGCAATTTCATCGACCACGTGCAGATCGATGTGCCCGAGACGCTCGGTCTCGGCAGCCGCGCCGGCTTCTACGAGCAGACCGGCGCCTATCGCGACATGGTGGTCACCCACCTGTTCCAGATCCTGGCGTTCATGGCGATGGAGCCGCCCACCTCGCTGGAACCGGTACCGATCAGCGAGGAGAAGAACAAGGTGTTCCGCAGCATGCTGCCGCTGGACCCGGCCAATGTCGTGCGCGGCCAGTACGCCGGCTACCGCGGCGAAGACGGTGTCGACCCGGCGTCCGACACCGAGACCTTCATCGCGCTGAAGTGCCTGATCGACAACTGGCGCTGGGCCGGCGTGCCTTTCTACCTGCGCACCGGCAAGCGGCTGGCGGAAGGCCAGCGGATCATCTCGATCGCGTTCCGCGAGCCGCCGAAAAGCATGTTCCCGGCCGGCTCCGGTGTCGGCAGCCAGGGGCCGGACCACCTGACCTTCGATCTCGCCGATGCCTCGAAGATGAGCTTGAGCTTCTACGGCAAGCGGCCCGGTCCAGGCATGCGGCTGGACAAGCTGAGCCTGCAGTTCGCGATGCACGACACCGGCCTGGCCGGGGAGGTGCTAGAAGCCTACGAGCGGCTGATCCTCGACGCGATGCGCGGTGACCACACGCTATTCACGACCGCCGAAGGCATCGAACGGCTGTGGAAGGTGTCCGAGCCGCTGCTCGAGGCCCCGCCGCCGGTGCGCTTCTACGAGCCGGGCTCCTGGGGCCCGAAGTCGATCCACCAGCTGGTCGCGCCGCGCGCCTGGCGGCTGCCGTTCGAGCGCGCCTGGCGCGCACCCAATCCGCCGGGCAGCTGACGGCCGGCGATATCGCGTCGCCGCGCTGCTGGCCACGCAGCAGCCTCGCCAGCGGCCTGCTGCGCAGGCAACAGCGGTGGCCGCCGCGCGGCGTCGTGGCACCGGTCAGCGGCGTGACCGGGCGCACGAGTGGTGGCCAATAACCGTCGTTATTTCAATGCTTTGAGAGAGTTGCACGGGGCGCGTCCGGCGCCGTCGGCCGGTGCTGCCGGGCTGGCGCGGTGATTGCGCGGCACGGCGTTCCAGCGTCGCCCGCCGGCTGGCCGGAATCGAGCAGCACCGGTCGGCGGCGGTGGCGTCATCCACCCCAGCCATCCCCGAGAGCCATGTCCAAGTCCCGTTTCCCTGCTGCTACCCGTCGCCTGCCGCTGCGCCGCATCGCGCTCGGCGCCTGCGCGCTGGCGATCACGGCCGGCAGCCTGCCGCTGCTGGCCGCCGATCCGGCGCCGAACCCCAAGCCGGTCATCGAAGTGCGGCGCGCGCTGTTCACGCTGATCGGCAGCAACTTCCGCCCGGTCGGCGAAACCCTGCAGGGCAAGCAGGCGTACGACGCCGCAGAGCTGCAGAAGCGCATCGCCCGCGTCGCCTTCCTGGCGCCGCAGCTCAGCGAGGTGTTCCCGGACTACTCCGCCAATGGCGATACCAAGGCCAAGCCGGAGATCTGGAGCAACCGCGCCGACTTCGATGCCCGGCTCAAGGATTTCCAGACCCACGTCGTCGCGCTGGCCCAGGTGATCGACAAGGAGCCCGGCAACGCCGATGCCTTCAAGGCCGCCGCAGCAGCGGTCGGCAAGGACTGCAAGGGCTGCCACGACGAGTACAAGTCGAAGTGACCGGCCATGTCGTCGACCTCATCCGCTGACGACGTCACCACGACGCCGGCCGCTGCCGCGCCGGCAGCGGCGGCCGGCCGCAAGGTCTGGGACCTGCCGGTGCGGATCGTCCACTGGGCGCTGGTGGCCGGCGTGCTGGCCAGCTACGTCACCAGCCGGATCGGCCCGGAGTACTTCCGGCTGCATCTCGCCGCCGGCTACGTGGTGACCGTGCTGGTGGCGTTCCGGCTGCTGTGGGGCCTGTTCGGCACCCGCCATGCGCGCTTCGCGAACTTCGTGCGCGGACCGCGCGCGGTGCTGGCCCACGCCCGGCGCTGGCTGCGCGGCGAGCCGGCGCGCCACGCCGGCCACAATCCGCTGGGTGCCTGGATGGTGCTGGCGCTATTGGCGGGGCTGGCCGTGCAGGCAGCGACCGGGCTGTTCGCCAACGACGAGATCTTCAACGTCGGTCCGCTGTACGGCTGGGTCAGCGACAGCCTCAGCCTGGCGCTGACATCGGTCCACCAGTGGCTGTTCAACGCCCTGGCGGTGGCGATCGCCGTGCACGTGCTGGCAGTCCTTGCCCACCGGCTGCTGAGCCGCGAGCAGCTGGTCCGCGCGCTGTGGACCGGCCGCAAGCCTGCCGACGTGGTGCCGGCCGATCAGGCGATCGGCTCGTCCCGGCTCGGTGTGGCCTTGCTGCTGCTGGCGATCGTGCTGGCGGCACTGACGGCGCTGGTGCTGCTGGCGCCTGATGCCAGCCTGTCGTCGTTCGACAGCTGATCCCCGGCGGCAGCCCGGCCGGCTGCCGCCGACTCCACTGACGGCTCCACGCGCCGCGGTACAGCGGTTGCCGATCCAGCAGCCGCTGCGGAATCCACAACAGCCTGTTTGCCGGCCTGCTGCGAAACCAGCATGCCGGCCCTGGCATGACCGTCCCCGGCACTGAATCCGCGCCTTCGGGGTGTCCTGTAGAGGCTGGATTTGTTCAATTTATTCAGACAGCTACAAATCTTTACACAGGTCCTGCGGGCGATCCTCCGCAGTCTTTGCAGCGCTGGCGCAGGCGTTGCAATTCCTCCACTGCAGCACGCATTCCGCAGCGCCTCGACGGCGATCCGGAATGCCATGCCGGACATCCACTCCAGGGTGGTCGCAGGTCAGAACGCTTGATCAAGGGAACCGCTGAATGAAGAAGAAACAGTCAACGCTCGCTTTCGCCGTCGGGCTCGGTCTCGGCCTGGCGATCGCCGTGCCCGGCGCCAGCGCTGCCGAGGCCGCTGCAGCGGCCGATGCCGCCGCGCCGCGCAGCAACACCGCCGCCGCTGCCGCCCGGCCGAACGCGCTGTGGTCATACCAGCCGGTGACTGCCGTCGCCGCGCCGAAGGTGAAGGCGGCGCGCTGGGTGCGCACGCCGATCGATGCCTTCGTGCTCGCCAGGCTTGAGGAGAAGGGCCTCAAGCCGTCGCCGGACGCCGATCGCGCGGCCTTCATCCGGCGCGCCACGCTGGATGTCTGGGGCGTGATTCCGACGCCGGAGGAGGTCCGGCAGTTCGTCTCCGATCGTTCGCCGGACGCCTACGAGAAGCTTGCCGACCGCCTGCTGGCCTCGCCGAAGTACGGCGAACGCCAGGCTCGCCGCTGGCTCGACCTGGCCCGCTACGCCGACAGCGCCGGCTTCCAGGGCGACCAGACGCGGCCGAACATGTGGCGCTACCGGGACTGGGTCATCAAGGCCTTCAACGCCGACAAGCCCTACGACCAGTTCATCCAGGAACAGCTGGCCGGCGACGAGATCAAGCCCGGCGACCAGGACGCGCTGGTCGCCACCGGCTTCCTGCGCGGCTTCCCGGACAACATCAACTCGCGCGATCTGGTGCAGAAGAAGTACCAGCACACCACCGACATGACCGACACCGTCGGCGAGGTGTTCCTGGCCCAGACCGTGGGCTGCGCCCGCTGCCACAACCACAAGGCCGATCGCATCTCGCAGAAGGAGTACTTCCAGCTGCAGGCGTTCTTCGCCAACACCAGCGCGGTCGACGACATTCCGGCTGCCAAGGGCGCGGCGGAGCTGGCCTACGAACAGGCCGACGCCAAGTGGAAGGCAGCCACCGCAGAGATCCGCGCCAAGCAGAAGGCGATCATCGACCAGGTGCGCGAGCCGGCCAAGCACTACCTGCTCGACCGTTACTCGCAGGCGACCCAGGCCTCGCTGCGCAAGCTGTACTCGACGCCGGAAGCGCAGTGGACGCCGCACGACCGCTGGATCATCAACCGCTTCTCCGATTACGGCACTGATGACGTGCTGGCCGCCTACCTGCGCGACAACGCCGATCCGAGCGCGGAGCAGTACAAGCCGGAGTACGCCGGGCTAGCCGATGACTACCGCAAGCTCGGTGAAGAACTGAAGAAGTTCGACAAGCTGAAGCCGGCCGGCGGCTCGCTGGAAATCTCGGCGATGACCGAACTCGGCCAGACGCAGGCGCCGCCGACCCACCTGCTGTTCGGTGGCGACTTCGAGCGGCCGGTGGAAGAAGTGCAGCCGGGCTTCCCGGCGGCGATCACCTCGGAAAAGCCGGTCATCGTGCCGACTGCGACCTCGTCCGGCCGCCGTACCGCGCTGGCCCGCTGGATCGCAAGCCCAAGCAATCCGCTGACCGCCCGCGTCTACGCCAACCGGGTCTGGGACCAGTACTTCGGCCGCGGCATCGTCGAAACGCTCAGCGACTTCGGCAAGGCCGGCCAGAAGCCGAGCCACCCGGAGTTGCTGGATCATCTGGCGTCGAGCTTCGTCGAGCACGGCTGGAGCGTGAAGCAGCTGCATCGCGAAATCCTGCTGTCCAGCGTCTACCGGCAGTCCTCGGCGTTCCGCCCGGAAGTGGCCGGCGCCGATCCGGAAAACCGGCTGCTGGCGGTGTTCCCGCGCCGCCGGCTCGATGCCGAGACGATCCGCGATTCGCTGCTGGTGGCGTCCGGCTCGCTGAGCGACCGGATCGGCGGACCCAGCGTGTTCCCGCCGGTGCCATCGAACCTCTACACCGGCAATGCCTGGAAAGTGTCGGCGGACAAGGACGACTGGAACCGCCGCAGCCTCTACATCTTCACGCGCCGCTCGATCCCGTATCCGCTGCTGCAGCCGTTCGACATCGCCAACACGCAGCAGGCGCATGCCAAGCGCGACATCACCACCACGCCGCTGCAGGCACTGACGCTGTTCAACAGCGAGATCGTCTTCGACTGGTCGAAGGCGCTGGCCGGCCGGGTGCTGCGCGAACGGGGTGGTTCGGCATCCGCCCAGCTCGATGGTCTGTTCGAGATCGCCTATGCCCGCAAGCCGGACAAGCAGGAGAAGACCACGCTGCTGGCCTTCCTCGACAGCCAGGAGAAGGTGCTGAAGGCGCAGGCCGCCAACGGCAGGTTCGCGGTCAACGTGCCGATCGGGCTGGAGAAGGCCGGGCCGCTTGATCCGATCCGGGCCGCCGCCTTCGTCGATCTCACCCACGCGGTCGTCAACTCCAACGAGTTCACCTACCGCTTCTGAACGCTGCACCGATCCCATTTTTGGAGACATCGCATGACTGATTTCAACAAGCCGACCTCGCGTCGCGACCTGCTGGCCCATGCCGCACTCGGCCTCGGCGGCGTGGCGCTGGGCGGCGCGTTCTTCCCGTCCGCCGCGACAGCCAGCGAGCCGGTCACCGGCCTCATCGACCCGCTCGCCCCGAAGGCCACGCATTTCCCGGCCAAGGTGAAGTCGGTGATCTGGCTGCACATGGACGGCGCGCCGTCGACGCTGGACCTATTCGACTACAAGCCGGAACTGGTCAAGCTGGCCGGGCAGGAAGTGCCCGCTTCATTCATGAAGGGCATCAAGGAAGGCGTGCGCGGCACCTCCAACAAGCTGCTGGCCACCCGGCGCGAGTGGAAGCAGCATGGTGACAGCGGCGCCTGGTTCTCGGACCTGCTGCCGAACCTCGCGACCCAGGCCGACAAGATCGCCTTGGTGAAGTCCAGCACCACGATCGGCGCCACCCACGACATCTCCATTCTCAAGCTCAACACCGGTGACCTGAGCCCGGGCCGGCCGTCGCTCGGTGCCTGGGTGCAGTACGCGCTGGGTGCTGCCAATCCGGACCTGCCGGGCTACGTCGTGCTCTACAACGACAAGCGCGAGCCGCGCGGCGGCGCGATCAACTGGAGCTCCGGCTTCCTGCCGGCGGTTTACCAGGGCACCGCGTTCCGTCCCGGTGATTCGCCGATCCTGCATCTGAACCGCCCGGAGCTGGTCGCCGAAGGCGAGCAGGGCAGCACCCTGGACCTGCTCAACCGGCTGAACCGCAGCCATGCCCGCCACTATCCGGGCGACACCGAACTGCAGGCGCGGATCCGCTCCTACGACCTCGCGGCGCGCATGGAAGTGACGGCACCGGAAGCCGTGAGCCTGGCCAAGGAAAGCGAAGCCACCAAGGCGCTGTACGGCATCGATGTCGAGGCCAGCAAGAGCTACGGCGAAACGCTGCTGCGCGCGCGCCGGCTGGTCGAGCGCGGCGTGCGCTTCATCCAGGTGGTGT
>CAYPJK010000054.1:7396-10842 GCA_964411025.1 uncultured Nevskia sp. | reverse complement strand
GCGGGCACTGGTCGGCGTGATGGTGGTGCTGATCCCGCTGCTGTTCATGGCCGGTGATCTCCACACCTGTCTTGCCACACCGCTGATGAAGCTGCTGCCGGCCGGCAGCAACATGATCGCCACCGAAGTGGCCGCGCCGTTCCTGACGCCGTTCAAGCTCGCGGCGATCGTCGCCTTCGCAGTCGCGCTGCCCTGGGTGCTCTACCAGATCTGGGCGTTCGTCGCGCCCGGCCTGTACCGCAACGAACGGCGGCTGGTACTGCCGATCCTCGCCAGCGGCACCGCGCTGTTTTACGCGGGCGTTGCCTTCGCCTACTTCCTGGTGCTGCCAACGGTCTTCAAGTTCTTCATTGGCTCGACGCCGGCCGGCGTCGCGGTGATGACCGACGTCTCGAAGTACCTCGACTTCGTGCTGAAGCTGTTCATGGCCTTCGGCTTCGCGTTCGAGATGCCGGTGGCGATCGTGCTGATGGTGCTGACCGGCTTCGTCACCCCGGCGCAGCTCGCGGCCCGGCGCGACTACGTGCTGGTCGGCGTGTTCGTCGCCGCCGCAATCCTGACGCCGCCGGACGTGCTGTCGCAGCTGATGCTCGCCGTTCCGGCGTACCTGCTGTACGAGGTCGGCATCCTCGCCGCGCGCTGGGTGGTCCGCGACGCACCTGCTGCCGAGACCGGCGACCAGCCGTCCTGAAATTCGGCATCGGCGCGTATCCAGCGCCGATCGGACTTCATCTGCTGACAATCTGTTGACACAACGGCGCGGCCGGGAATTTCCCACGGCGGCAGGTCGGCCGTGTGCGCGAGTTGACCGGGATTGCTAGATTGCCCGGACCGTACCTGCCGGAGAGCCGCAACCATGCACGTCCTGCTTGTTGAAGACCACCCTGATCTCGCCGCCAACCTTGGCGATTTCCTCGGCAGCCACGGCCACAGTGTCGACTTTGCGGCCGATGGCCCGAGCGGGCTGCGGCTGGCGCAGTCGCAGCGTTTCGACGCCATCGTCCTCGACCGCCTGCTGCCCGGGCTCGACGGTGCCAGCGTCTGCCGTCGCCTGCGTTCCGCCGGCGGCCAGCAGGTGCCGCTGCTGATGCTGACCGCGCTCGACACCGTCAACGACCGGGTCGAGGGCCTGCGCGCCGGCGCCGACGACTATCTGGTCAAGCCGTTTGCGATGGTCGAGCTGCTGGCGCGGCTGGAAGCGCTGCACCGCCGCGCGACGACCGTTTCCGGCGACCGCCTGCTGTCCGTCGCCGATCTCGAGTTCGATCTCGACACGCTGATTGCGCGGCGCGGTGGCGAAGCGATCAGCCTGACGCCGGCGCTGCGCAAGCTGCTCGAACTGCTGATGCGCGAGACCCACCGCGTGGTGGCCCGCGAGGAACTGGAGCGCCGGCTGTGGGGCGACACCGCGCCGGAAGGCGATGTGCTGCGCGCCCACATGTACGCGCTGCGCGTGGCCATCGACAAGCCGTGGCCGCGCAAGCTGCTGCATACCATCCACGGCAGCGGCTACCGGCTTGCCGATCTTGGCGACGGCTAGCGACACCGGGCTGGCCGGCGATGGTGGCGGCCAGCGCAGGCCGCTGCTGCAGGCGGTGCGGATCGCCGGCCTGCGCAACCGGCTGGCGCTGGCGCTGCTCGGCCTGACCATCGTCGCGGCAACGATCCAGGGGCTGTGCTTCTGGGCGCTGGAGTACTGGATCGAGCGCGACAGCCTGATCACGCTGCTGAGCCGCGAGCTCGACTACATGATCGAGACCAACGCCACGCCGAGCGTCGAGCCGCCGGGTGTCGGCAGCTTGCGCCAGCGCTACTACCGCACCGACCAGCCGACGCCGCTGAGCCCGGCGATCGCTGCGCTCGAACCCGGCTGGCATGGCGACGTGATGATCGCCGGCCTGCATCATCTGGTACTGGTCCGGGAACTCGAAGGCCAGCGCGGCCGCGCCTATCTGGCTTACGACAGCCGCCGGCTGCAGGTGCGCGGCAAGCGGCAGATCGTGTCGTTCCTGTTCGGCCTGGCGGTGGTGCTGGTGATCGCGCTGTGGGGCGCCCGGCGGCTGGCGCAGCAGGCGCTGCAGCCGCTGGCCGGGCTGGTCGGCCAGATCCGCGTGCTGGACCCCGAACAGCGCGCCCCCCGGCTGGTCGCCGCCGCCGATCCCGATCTCGCCGTGATCACCGAGGCACTGAACACCTACATGGCCCGCTTCGACGCCGTGGTCGAGCGCGAACGGGTGTTCTCGTCGGCGGCCAGCCACGAGCTGCGCACGCCGCTGACGGTGATCCGCGGGGCTGTCGAACTGCTGGTCGCCGGGGTGCCCGACCCCAGCCGGCCGCTGGCCCGGATCAGCCGCGCGGTGGCGCAGGCGCAGGCCGATCTCGACGCGCTGCTGGCGCTGTCGCGGCTGCGCGAGCCGCCGACCAGCCGGGTGCTCGATCTGGATACGCTGCTGCCGGAATGGGCCGAGCTCGACGACACCACCACCACGCGGCTGGTATGGCGGCTGTCGCCGACTCGGCTGATCGCCTCGCCGGGCAGCGTGCACGTGATCTTTTCCAACCTGCTGCGCAACGCCGCCCGGGCCGCAGGCCCCCATGGCGAAGTGACCATCGAGCTGGAGGATCACCGGCTGAGGGTGATCGACAACGGCCCCGGGGTGCCGGATCACGAACTGCCGCTGGTGTTCGAGCCGCATTTCCGGGGCCGCGACGGCGGCACCGGCATCGGCCTCTACGTGGCCCGTACGCTGGCGCGCCGGCACGGCTGGGAACTGAACCTCGGCAATCGTCCGGAAGGCGGTGCGGTGGCCGAGTTGCAGCTCTAGCGGCGCGCCCGGTCGAGCAGGCTGCAGACCTGCTCGATGCCGTCGAGCAGGCGCGGGCCGGCGCGGGCCAGCCGGTCGGCATCGATCGGATACAGCGCGCCGTGCCGGGCTGCCGGCGTCGAAGCGAGCCGCGACCAGTAGGCGCGGATATCGGCCGCGTTTTCCTCGCCGCCGTACAGCACCACTTCCGGCGCGGCGGCCAGCATCGCTTCGGCGCCGACGGCGGCCGCCAGCGTCGGCAGTGCCGCGAACACGTTGACGCCGCCGCAGACCGCCATCGCCTCGGAGATCGGGCTTTTCGCGTTGACCGTGTAGGCCGGCGCGGTCTCGATCTGGTAGACGACGCGGACGGGCCGTGCATCCCGATGGGCTGCTCGCAGCGCGGCCAGGCGCTGCCGGTAGGCGCTGGCGGCAGTCGCCGCCGCCGGGCCGGTGCCGAGCCAGCCGCCGACGGTTTCCAGCGCATCGGCCACACCGTCGAGCGAGCTGATCGGCAGCGCCTCGACCCGCAGCCCGAGCTGGCGCAGCCGCGTGATGTTGGCGACCGGCGTACCGCCGTCCCAGGCAATGATCAGGTCCGGCCGCTGGGCCAGCACCGCTTCCAGGTTCACCTGCCAGCCG
>CAYPJK010000054.1:0-7386 GCA_964411025.1 uncultured Nevskia sp. | reverse complement strand
ATCACCGGCCGTTTCGCCACCTGCGGCGGGAAATCGCTGTGCGCGGAAACCGCCACCAGCCGTTCGCAGCCGCCAGCGGCACAGACCAGTTCGGCCAGATGCGGCGCCAGCGTCACCACGCGGCGCGCCTCGCCGTGCGCGGCACCGGCGGCCAACAGCGCCGCCGCGATCAGCAGCGCGCCCGCGTGCAGGCGGCTCACGAGACCCAGGCGCCCGCGCTGAACATCGCCACCAGCGCCAGCAGGATCAGGGTCGCGCGGGTTTCCATGCGCAGCACCTCGGCCAGCGTGGCGTCGAGCGAGGACGCGATCATCGGTCCGCTGTCCGGGGCGTCTTCCCAGTCGAGCGCGGCATTGGCGGTCTCCGCCAGCAGGCTCCAGGTGCGCCGCTGCCAGCCGTCGGTGCCGCTGACCGGTTCCCGCTGCACGCGGCCGAAGGCGTCGAGTGCATCGTCCATGCTGCCGGCCATGCCGTAGAGCAGCGCCGTGATCCGCGCCGGCAGCCAGGCCATCAGGCTGTGCAGCAGCGCGGCCTGACGCTGCGCGGCGGTGTCCTCGATCAGCACCGCAAGGCGGCTGGCCACTCGGTACAGCACGGCACCGGCCGGGCCCAGCACGATGAACCACAGGCAGGCGCCGAAGCGCCGCTCGTGGCTCTGGATGAACAGCGCACCGAGCAGCGATCGGTGATCGGCATCCGGCATCGGGCCCAGCTGCAGCACCCGGCTCAGCCGGGCAACGGTGGCAGCATCGCCGGCGCTGCGGGCGGCGCGCAGCCGCTGCACGTCATCGGCGAGATCGCGCGGGCCGAAGCAGACCAGCAGCACGGCGGCCGAGAACAGCAGTTCCAGCAGCGCCGGCTGCAGTTGTTCCGCCAGCCCGATGGTGACGGCGGCGGCGACCAGCGCCAGCAGCCAGGGCGTCCCGGCGTGGTGGCGGATGACCGCCGGCAGGCGCGGCCACAGCCGCGCCAGCACCGGATCGGCCGAGCCGCTGCGGCGGCGCGACGACAGCAGCCGCTCGGCGCCCAGTGCCAGCAGCATGGCCAGCAGGATCATGCCGGGCTCCCGAGTGCGGCATGCAGGCGCGGCCAGTCGAAATGCGGGCCGGGATCGGTCTTGCGGCCGGGGGCGATGTCGCTGTGGCCGGTGATCGCCGTCGGTGTCAGGGTCGGATAGGCCACCCGCAGCGCCGCGATGGTAGCGATCAGTGCGGCGTACTGAACCTCGCTGAACGGCCGGACATCGCTGCCTTCCAGCTCGATGCCGATCGAGAAATCGTTGGCGCGCGCGCGGCCGCGCCATTCGCTGACGCCGGCGTGCCAGGCGCGGCGGTCGAATGGCACGTACTGGGTGATCCGGCCGTCGCGGAAAATGCACAGGTGCGCCGATACCCGCAGCGCCGCGATGCCGGCGAAGTAGGGATCGGCCGCCGGATCGAGCCGGTTCAGGAACAGATCGTCGATGTAGCTGCCGTCCGGCGCATCCGGATGAGCGCCGTAGGTGTCCGGCGGCAGCGAGATGTTGTGGATCACGATCAGGCTCAGGTCCTGCGGATCGGGCCGCTCGTCGCAGTTCGGCGAGGCGCGATAGGCTGCGCCCGACAGGCGATGATCGAGCACCCGCAGCGGCGACGGAACGTCGGAGCTGACGCTGCGGTCAGACACGCGAATCGGCGTCGTCATCGGCCTTCCAGAACCACATCAACAAGGGCTTTTCCATGCGCGTGATTGTCACACTGGCTGCGGCGTTCTGCCTCGGCCTCGGGGCTGCTGCCGCTGCCGTACCGGTCAAGCCGGACAGGACCGAGGCGGCCGGCCGCGCGGCGGCGCTGCCGTCGATCGATGTGCCCTACCAGAAATTCCGCCTTGCCAACGGCCTGACGGTGATCGTCCACGAGGATCACAAGGCGCCGCTGGTGGCGGTCAGTGTCTGGTACCACATCGGCTCCAAGGACGAGCCGGAGCGTCGCCACGGCTTTGCCCACCTGTTCGAGCACCTGATGTTCAACGGCTCCGAGCACTTCAACGACGAATTCTTCCGGGCGCTGGAACCGGCCGGCGCCACCGGCATCAACGGCACCACCAACCGCGACCGCACCAACTATTTCGAAACGGTGCCGACCGCCGCGCTCGATCTCGCGCTGTTCCTGGAATCCGACCGCATGGGGCATCTGCTCGGCGCGGTCGACCAGGCCAAGCTCGACGAGCAGCGCGGCGTGGTGCTCAACGAGAAGCGCCAGGGCGAGAACCAGCCGTACGGCAGCCTGCGGGAAATCCTGTCGAAGGAGGCCTACCCGCCGGGCCATCCGTACTCGTGGACCACGATCGGCTCCGACGAGGACCTCAACGCCGCCACGCTCGACGACGTGCGCGCCTGGTTCAAGCGCTACTACGGCCCCAACAACGCCACCCTGGTGCTGGCCGGCGACATCACCGTCGCCGAGGCCCGGGCCAAGGCCGAAGCCTATTTCGGTGCCATCCCGGCCAGCGAGCCGGTGTCCCACGCCAAGGCCTGGCCGGCGCCGATGGCCGGCGAGAAGCGGCTGGAAATCAACGATCAGGTGCCGCTGCCGCGGCTCTACGCGATCTGGAACGTGCCCGGCGATGGTGACCGCGACGTCGTGCTGCTCGGCCTGTTCGCCGACCTGCTGACCAACGGCAAGACCGGACGGCTGTCCGAACGGCTGGTCTATCGCGACCAGAGCGCCAGCGGCATCAGCGCCTCGGTCGATGCCGACGAGATCGCCGGCCAGTTCACCATCGTTGCCAGCGCCCGGCCGAGCGCCGATCCGAAAGCCAGTCTCGCCGTGATCGAAGCGAGCGTGCGCGAAGAACTGCAGCGCGCGCTCGAACAGGGCCCGACCGAAGCCGAACTGGCGCGGATCAAGACCCAGCGCTATGCCGGGCTACTGCCAGCTTTCGACGGTGTCGGCGCCAAGGGCCAGCTGCTGGCCGCCAACGAGGTCTTCCATGGCGATCCGGCCCATTACCTGCGCGAACTGCAGTGGGAGCGCGAGGCGACCGTCGCCGATGTCCGCGATGCCGCCCGGCGCTGGCTGGGCAACGGCAAGCTGGTGCTGCAGGTATTGCCCGAGAACGGCCTGAAGGCGAGTGCCGAGACCGTCGACCGCACGAAGCTGCCGGTGCCGGCCGCATCGGCGGCGCTGCAATTGCCGCCGATGGTTCGCGCCACGCTCGCCAATGGCCTGAAGCTGGCGGTGATCGAGCGCCGGGGCGTGCCGCTGATCGAGATGGCGCTGATCGTCGACGCCGGCCGCGCGGCCGACGCGCCGGAGAAGACCGGCATTTCGGCGATGACCTTTGGCCAGCTCGACGAAGGCGCCGGCAATCTGGACTCGCTGGCGATCGCCCGCCGGCAGGCCGAACTGGGCATCGAGATCGGCGCCTCGTCGGGTCGCGAGGCCTCGATGGTGACGCTGTCGGCGATCAAGCCGAGCCTCGGGCCGGCACTGGATCTGTACGCGACCATCATCCGCAAGCCGACCTTTCCGCAGGCCGATCTCGACCGCAGCAAGCAGAACCTGCTGTCAGCCATCGTTCAGGAGAAGGCGGCGCCGGGCGGCCTGCTGCGGCGGGTGCTGTCGACCCAGATCTACGGCGCCGGCCATCCCTATGCCTATGTCGGCAGCGGCGAGGAGGCGGTCGTCGCCGCGACCACGCGTGACGACCTGATCGCTTTCCACCGCCGCTGGCTGCGGCCGGACAACGCCACCCTGCTGGTGGTCGGCGACACCACGCTGGACGAGATCCGGCCGCAGATCGAGGCCCGCTTTGGCGACTGGAAGTCGCCGGCCGAGCCCAAGCCCGTGAAGACCGTCCCGCCGGTGGCCCCGGCGACCGCGCCGCGCCTGTTCCTGCTCGACAAGCCGGGCGCCACGCAGTCGATCATCGCGGCGGCCAACATCGCGCCGGACGGCAAGAGCGCCGGCCAGGAGCCGATGTCGACCGCCAACACCGTGCTCGGCGGGCAGTTCATTTCGCGGCTGAACCTGAACCTGCGCGAGGACAAGCACTGGAGCTACGGCGCCAGTTCCAGCATCACCCGCACGCGCGGCCCGCAGGTGTTCCTGGCGCAGGCACAGGTCGAGCGCGACCGGACCGCGGATTCGATCGTCGAGATGCAGAAGGAACTGCGCGACATCGTTGCCAAGCGCCCGCCGTCGGCCGCCGAAATCGACGACGCCAAGCGCGCCGACCTGCTGGCCCTGCCCGGCAGCTTCGAGACCGCCGGCCAGGTGGCGTCGGCCTTCGCCAGCCTGATCGAGCTGGAGCAGCCGGACGACTACTACAACCGGCTGCCGGCGCTGATCGCCGCGCAGACGCCGGACGCGGTGGCGGCGGCCGCGAAGGCGCTGGTCCGGCCCGACGCGCTGAGCTGGTTCGTGGTCGGCGATCTGGCCAGGATCGAGCCGGCGGTGCGCAAGCTGAAGCTCGGCGAGGTCAAGGTGCTGGATGCGGACGGGAAGCTGCTGCGCTGACCCAAGCAAAACCCCTGATCCCGACGTTCGGGATCAGGGGCTTCTTGAACGGGCTCTGGGCGCCGGCTGCCGCCGCCGCGAGGACTCGGCTTCGTCGGCTCAGTTCACGCCTTCGCCCAGCGGCCGCACGAAGGTGAACGCCGCCGGTTCGGTGACCAGCTTGCGGGCCGGGTCGGACACATTGCCGGCCAGCGCCTGGAACGGCAGCGAGGCGACGAACACCACGGTGCCGATCACCGTCGCGGCCAACCCCAGCGGCCGGGCCACCAGCAGGTCGACGGCCATCGCCGCCGCCGAGGGCGCACCGCCGGTGCTGGCTTCGTAACCGGTGCCGTCCTGGGCACTCGCGGAGGCCGCCGCCAGCGACAATACGGCACCGGCCAACAACGACAGACCGCGTGTAGTCAGCGACATGACAAACCTCGAAGCAGGTGGAAAACAGGGTGGCGGGAGCCTATGCGGGGGTCCCGGTGGCGTCAACCGAACGAGCGGGCGGGCCGGCCGATGATCCATGTCGCGCTGTACCAGCCGGAAATCCCGCCGAACACCGGCAATGTGATTCGCCTGTGCGCCAACAGCGGCGCGCAGTTGCACCTGATCCGGCCGCTCGGCTTCGATCTCGACGACAAGAAACTGCGCCGCGCCGGGCTCGACTATCACGAGTACGCGAGGATGCAGGTCCACTCAAGCCTCGCGGCGCTGCAGGCAGCCCTGCCGGCGGCGCGCCTGTTCGCGTTCACCACCAAGGGCGCATCGCGCTTCGACCAGGTGCGGTGGCAGGCCGGTGATCTGCTGCTGTTCGGCCCGGAGTCGCGCGGCCTGCCGCAGGAGGTGCTCGACACCATTGCGCCGGAGCGGCAGGTGTACCTGCCGCAACAGCCCGGCATGCGCAGCCTGAACCTGTCGAACGCGGTGGCGGTGGCGGTCTACGAGGTCTGGCGGCAGTCGGGTTTTGCCGGCGCGGCCGCAGCTGCAGGCTGAATCCGAGACGGCCGGTTTCAGCGGCCGAGCAGAAGCTGCGACAGGCGCCAGGACCAGCTGGCGGCGTTCGGGCGGCCGTCGTCCAGGTAGCTGATCAGGCCGGGAATGCTGGCCTGCCACCGCAGGTGGCCGGCGGCAACATTGCGTCGGGCTTCCTCGCGCAGCGCCCGCAGCGCCGAGAAATCCAGCGGCTGCGGCTGCTCGGGGTCGTACAGCCAGCCGTTCTCGCCGTGCCGAATGTACTCGTTCATGGTCGCCCGGTCGGGCGCGATCACCGCCTGACCCAGCGCCATCGCATCGAGGACCGACAGGCCGATGCCTTCGAGCAGCCTTGGTGCCATGAAGGCATTGCAGCCACCGAGCAGGCGCAGGTAGTCGGCCTTCTCGAGCCAGTCCGGCACCTGCTCGATGCGGTACTCGGCGCGCTCGGCCTCGGTCGGCAGCACCAGTGTCTCGCCGGGATCGGCGACCGTGCGCAACACGATCCGTTCCGGCCGGTGGTTGCCAAGCAGCGCTTTCAGCGTTGGCCAGCCGGGCGTGCCGCGGCGCATCCAGAAGAACAGCCGCAGCGGCTCCTCGACGATTGCCGGTGCGTCGTCGGGCGGCGCCGGCCAGTACTGCACGGCGTGCGATTCCAGACCAGCGGCGCTGCAGTAGTCGTGGGCTTCGCGACAGAAGCTGATCAGCCGCAGCCCGCTCGGCTTGAGCCGCCGCCACGGCCCGGGTGCCAGGCGGATGCCGTCGCGCATGGGCGCCCAGAACACGCGTCGGCAGCGCAGCCGGCGCAGCACGGCGCGTTTCGGCAATGCCTGGAAGAACAGGATCAGGTCGGCCTCGTGGCGGTTGAGCCGGTCGGCGGACAGCGGGATGCCGCCGGCCTGCCAGCTGTCGTCCCAGACCGTGCGCACCGCGAAGCGCGGCGCCAGAAGGTCGAGCAGGAAGCGGCTGCTGCCGGTCTTCAGGTGGAAGCTGTGGCCGACGAACAGCAGCGTGGGAACGCTCATGCGCCGGCACCGTCGATGGCCGCGATCACCCGCGCGGCCGGCAGTTCGTCGAGGCAGGCGGCGTGGCTGTCCTTGTGGCGGTCGCAGCCTTCCAGCGAGCAGGGCACGCAGGCCTTCAAGCCCTGCACGATCCGGACGTTGCCGTGCTGCTGCAGCGGTGCGATGCGCTGCCAGGGCGTTTCGCCACGCCCGGTCCGGCCCACCGGCCAGGGTCCCCAGACTTCCGGGTTGGTCGGCCCGAACAGCGTCACCACCGGCACGCCACAGGCCGCTGCCAGATGGGTGACCGAGGTATCGGGGCCGACGAACAGCGCCGCGCCGCGAATCAGGTTGGCGAGGTCGCCGAGTTTCAATTGCCCGATGACGTCGACCAGCGCAGCGTCGCACTCCGGCGGCAGCACGGCGCGCAGCGCGTCGCCCAGCGCGCGGTCGCTGGCGGCTGGCCCGCCGCTGATCACCACGCGCAGGCCGCGCTGCTGGAGTTGCGACACCAGTTCCGCCCAGTGCGCGGTCGGCCAGGCCTTGTAGCGGAACATCGGCGCCAGATGCAGCACCGCATAGGCGCCCTGCTCGGCACTGATCGGCAGCGCGGCACTGCCGCGCGGCGGCACCACATCCGGATGGCGCGGAATGTCGAGCGCATCGGCCAGCTTCAGCGCCTGTTCGACGGTATGGCGGTGCACGGGATCGTTGTCGCACCGGTAACGGCAGTGCCAGCGTTTCCAGCGTTCGGCCCAGTCCTGCGGGCCCGGAACGATGCAGGCCCGGACCCGGCCGGCCAGAAAGGCGATCAGGTGCGGCCGGTCGTTGGCCTGGGTGCTGATCGCCAGGTCATAGCTGCGCCACGGGAACGGCAGCTTGCGGCTGCCGGCGGGCATGGTCAGGCAGTGATCGAGATCGGG
>CAYPJK010000053.1:0-10875 GCA_964411025.1 uncultured Nevskia sp. | reverse complement strand
TGCAGCAGGCGGGCGCCGGCCGTCGTCCGGCCCGGCGCTGCGCTGCGGCCGGCGTCTCAGTCGTTGTCGACGATGGTCACGGTTGCGTTGGCGATCGCGCCGAGGCTGCCGGTGATCGGGTTCGACAGCCGGACCTGAAGGGTTTCCGCGCTCTCCCGCAGCCGGTCGTCGAGGATCGGAATGCGGATGGTCTTCGGCGTGGCGTCGCCGTTGGCCCAGACCAGCGTGCCGCCGACCGCCCCGTAGTCCGAGCCGGCCTGCGCCGAGCCGTTGGCAGTGGTGTAGGCGACCGACACCGCGCCGGTCGCGCCGCCGCTGCGGTTGACCTGCACGCTGACCGCGCCGCCGGCCTCGGACACCGAATAGCTGGCGGCCGCCAGTGCCAGCACGCCGGGCAGGCCGTCGTTGTCGTTGATCGACAGGGTCATCGCCCGGGTGGCGCCCAGCGCTGCGCCGCCGGTGGCGTTGCTCAAGCTCAGATTGATGGTTTCGCTGGCCTCGGCGATGGCGTCGTCGGTGATCGGCACGGTGAAGGTCTTGGCGGTGCTGTCGCCATCGGCCCAGCGCAGCGTGCCGCTGGCGGCGCTGTAGTCGCTGCCGGCGACGGCGCTGCCGTTGCTGCTGGCGTAGTTCACCGACACCGCGCCCACCGCGCCGAGGCTGCGGCTGACGGTGATCGTCGCGCTGCCGGCGTTTTCGGCGACCGTCTGGGCGCCGGCGCTGAACTGCAGCGTGCCGTTCGGGCTCGGGCTGTCATCGTCGACGATGGTCACCGTGCTGCTGCTGAGGCTGCCGAGGCTGGCGCCGCTGGCGGCACTGAGACGGATCTGGAAGCTTTCGCTGGCTTCGGCCAGCGTGTCGTTGAGCACGGGCACGCGGATCGTCTTTACCGCGCTGTCGCCGCTGGCCCAGCTCAGCGTGCCGCTGGTGGCGGTGTAGTCGCTGCCCGAAGCGGCGCTGGAATTGGCCGTGGCATAGCTGACCGAGGCCGCGCCGTAGCTGCCGCCGGTGCGCGCTACCGAGACCGTCACTGCACCCGCCGCTTCGGCCACCGAGACGTTGGCGGCGGTGAAGGCGATGCTGCCCGGCGCGTTGTCGTTGTCGAGGATGTTCAGCGCCGCCGTGCGCTGGGCGCCCAGGGTGGCGCCTCCGCCGGGTGCGCTGAGGGTCAGGTTGATCGATTCATTGCCCTCGGCCAGCGCATCGTCGATGGCCGCCACCGTGAAGGTCTTGGCGGCGCTGTCGCCATCCGCCCAGTTCAGCGTGCCGCTGGCGGCGCTGTAGTCGCTGCCGGCCGTGGCGGTGCCGTTGGCGGTCGCGTAGTTCACCGAGATCGCGCCGCTGTCGCCGCCGCTGCGCTGCACGCTGATGGTGCCAACGCCGCCGTTCTCCGGCATCGCGTAGGCGCTGGCGCTGAAGCTCAGGCTGCCCGGTCCCGGCGTGATCGCCGACAGCGCCCGGGTGACGTCGACCAGCCCGCTGCCGCAGCCGCTGCAACTGCCCGGGAACGGCCGGACATTGGCTTTCAGCACCGCCTCGACCTCGTCCGGCGTGATCGTCGGCCGGGCGGCGTACAGCAGCGCCACCACGCCGGCGACGTGCGGCGAGGCCATGCTGGTGCCCTGCAGGTAGGCGTAGGAGTCGCTGCCGGGCGTGGTCGCGCCGCCGTTGTAGGTCGACAGGATGCCGGCGGCGCTGCCGCGGCTCATGTCGCCGCCGGGGGCGGCCAGATCGACGCCGGTGCCGTAGTTCGAATACGGGGCGCGGCTGCCGCCGTCGCCGATCGCCGCGACGCTGATCACGCCGCTGCAACTGGCCGGCGAGAAGCCGGCGGCATCCAGATTCGCGTTGCCGGCCGCCACCACCACGGTCGCGCCGCGTGCGCGGGCGCTGTCGATCGCCGCCTGCGTGGTTGGCGAGGCCGAGCACGGGTACTGGCCGCCGAGGCTCATATTCAGCACCTGCGCCGGCTGCGGATTGGCCGGCACGCCGGCCACCGTGCCGCCGGCCGACCAGACGATGGCGTCGGCGATGTCCGAGGTGCTGCCGCCGCAGCGGCCGAGCACGCGGGCAATCACCAGCTTGGCACCGTAGGCCACGCCGACCACGCCCGTGCCGTTGTTGCCGCGCGCGGCGATGGTGCCGGCGACATGGGTGCCGTGCCAGCTGGAACTGGAACTGCCGCTGCTGCCGCAGGACCCGGCGATGCGGAAGTCGCCGGGATCGAGCGCATCGGCATCGCGGCCGTTGCCGTCGTTGGCGCTGGCCGGATCGCTGATGAAGTCGTACTGCGCCACCACCTGTCCGGCGAGATCCGCGTGGGCGCGGTAGCCGGTGTCGATCACCGCCACCGTCACGCCGCTGCCATCGACGCGATCCCAGGCCGTGTACGCGTTGACGCCGGCCGCGCCGTTCGACTGCGCGGGCCCGGCCAGGCCCCAGAGGCTCGACAGCATCGGATCGTTCGGCGTCAGGTCGGCGTACAGCCGGCGATCCGGCTCGATGTAGGCGACGCCGCTCGGCCGCACGGCGTTCAGCCGCGCGGCGAAGCGTTCGAGCGCGGCGGCGTCGAGATCGCTGCCGGCGTCGATCAGGGTCGCGCCGGTCGCCAGCTGGCGCAGGTAGTGCAGCGGCCGGCCGGCGCGCGCCGCCAGCGCATCGACCCGCGCCTGCACCGCGTCGGCCGGTGGCTGCACGGTACTGCCGGCAGCGCCGGGCAGCGCCTCGAACTTGACGATCAGCCGGGACGCCAGGGCGTCCGGAGCGGCCGCTGCCGTCATGGACGCGATCAGGGCCGCAGCACCGGCAACGAGCTTCAACGTGCAGTTCGAAAGGCGCATGGCCGAGTCCGCGATTCAGGGTGTACGACCTGTAGCGGCGACGGCGCAGTGGCCTGAAACGACCGGCGGACCGGCTGTCATCGCGGACGCTACCGTCAATCGCGAGTGCTCGCGAGCGGTGCCGCAAAGCCGTCGCAAAGCGGTGTTTTCGTGGGTTTCGACGCAACACCGCGAGACGAGCAATGGCCGTTCGCGGGCCCCCGTTCGCAGGTCGCGCTTGATCCAGATCAAAGCCCGTCCGCGACCATCCCGACAATCTGATCGCCGCTGCCTCGACCACGACCACTGCAGGGCCTGCCATGCGCTTCTACGACTGGACCGACGACTTGAGCGTCGGCCACCACGGCATCGACGATCAGCACAAGCAGCTGATCGAGCTGATCAATCGCTATCACGACACGCTGGCGCGGAATGCGGCGCGCAGCGCGCTGGTGGCCGATTTCAAGGCGATCGCCGAATTCGCCATCCGCCATTTCCGTGACGAGGAAGCCGAGATGACGCGCTGTCAGTACCCGCAGCGCGAGCGCCACAAGATCATCCACAAGCAGCTGCTCGACCGGGTCGGCACGCTCGGCCAGCAGCTGGTCAAGGGCGAGGCCGGCATCGAGGCGCAGATCCAGTTCTTCCTGAAGAGCTGGCTGACCGCGCACATCAAGGGCATCGACCAGCAGTATTCGCCGTACCTCGGCGGGAAGGTCCACGCCGCCTGATCGGCACGAAAAAGCCCGCCGAGGCCAGGGCCGGGGCGGGCTCGGTTCAGCCGGGCGGCGTCACCACCAGGTGTCGCGGTCGGCGGTCGCGGCGATCTTGTGGATGCTCAGGTCGGCCCCGTTGAACTCCTCCTCGGTCGACAGCCGCAGACCGAGCACGGCCTTCAGGCCGCCATAGACGATCAGGCCGCCGCTGAAGGCGATGCCGATGCCAAGCCCGGTGCCGATCGCCTGGGCCGCGAACGACACGCCGCCGAGGCCGCCGAGCGCCGTCGATCCGAAGATGCCGGCCGCCAGCCCGCCCCAGGCGCCGCACAGCCCGTGCAGCGGCCACACGCCCAGCACGTCGTCGATCTTCCAGCGGTTCTGGGTCAGCGTGAACAGGTAGACGAACAGGCCGCCGGCGACTGCACCGGTGGCCAGCGCGCCGAGCGGATGCATGACATCCGAGCCGGCGCAGACCGCCACCAGCCCGGCCAGCGGACCGTTGTGGACGAAGCCGGGATCGTTGCGGCCGGCGGCCAGCGCCACCAGCGTGCCGCCGACCATCGCCATCAGCGAGTTCATGGCCACCAGCCCGGAAATCTTGTCCAGCGTCTGCGCGCTCATCACGTTGAAGCCGAACCAGCCAACGATCAGGATCCACGCACCCAGTGCCAGGAACGGGATCGACGACGGCGGATGCGCCGAGATCTCGCCGGACTTGCCGTAGCGGCCGTGGCGGGCGCCGAGCATCAGCACCGCACCGAGCGCGATCCAGCCGCCGACCGCGTGCACCACCACCGAACCGGCGAAGTCGTGGAAATTCGCGCCGAACGTCGCCAGCAGCCAGTCCTGCAGGCCGAACAGGCCGTTCCAGGCGATGCCCTCGAACAGTGGGTAGACGAAGGCCACCAGCAGGAAGGTGGCGATCAGCTGCGGGTAGAAGCGCGCCCGCTCGGCAATGCCGCCGGAGACGATCGCCGGCACTGCGGCGGCGAACGTCAGCAGGAAGAAGAACTTGGTCAGCTCGTAGCCGTTGTGCGTGGCCAGTTCGGTGGCCGGGCCGAAGAAGCTTTGCCCGTAGGCGATCGCGTAGCCGATGCCGAAGTAGGCGAGCGTCGACACCGCGAAGTCGCACAGGATCTTCACCAGCGCGTTGACCTGGTTTTTCCGCCGCACGGTGCCGAGTTCGAGGAACGCGAAGCCGGCGTGCATCGCCAGAATCATGATCGCGCCCAGCAGGATGAACAGGACGTCCGATGGCGTCTTGATGTCGTGCACTGAAATGGTCTCCCGACGAATCGTTTTTATGGGTGCCCGGCATCAACGCGGTGCGCCGGCGGCAGATTATTGCCGATCTGAGGCCCGGATCAGGGCGTCATGCACGCTCGGGGTGCGTGGCGGCCGCCACTGCGCGGCCGTTGCCGGCAGCGGCACCGGGGGCCGTCAGGCCATCAGCTGCAGACTCGCCAGGCGGGCATACAGGCCGCCGTTGGCGATCAGCTCGGCCGGGGTGCCGATCTCGACGATCTTTCCTGCGTCCATCACGACGATCCGGTCGGCGCGCTGCACGGTGGCGAGGCGATGGGCGATGACCAGCGTGGTGCGGCCGACCATCGCCGCTTCCAGGCCGCGCTGGACGTGCTGCTCGCTTTCGGCGTCGAGCGCGCTGGTGGCTTCGTCGAGCAGCAGCAGCGGCGGGTTCTTGAGGATGGCGCGGGCAATGGCGAGACGCTGGCGCTGGCCGCCGGACAACCGCAGGCCGCGCTCGCCGAGGAAGGTCTGATAGCCGTCCGGCAGGCGTTCGATGAACTCGTCGGCGCGGGCGGTGCGGGCGGCGGCGCGCACCTCCTCGTCGCTGGCGGCCGGGTTGCCGTAGCGGATGTTGGCGCTCGCGTCGGCGGAGAAGATCACCGCGTCCTGCGGGACGATGCCGATGCGCGCGCGCAGTTCCGCCGGGTCGAGATCACGCAGGTCCACGCCGTTGAAGCGGATCGCGCCGTGGCTGGCGTCGTGGAAGCGCAGCAGCAGCTGGAACAGCGTGGTCTTGCCGGCGCCGCTGGGGCCAACCACGGCCACAGTCTCGCCTTCGCGGATGTCGAGACAGATGTCGTCGAGCGCCAGCAGGTCCGGGCGCGACGGATAGCGGAAGCCGAGGTGCTGGAACGCGATGCGCGCCTGGCGGGAATCCGGCAGTCGCAGCGGCCGGGCCGGCGGCTGGATCGCGCTTTCGGCGTGCAGCAGCTCGACCAGCCGTTCGGTCGCGCCGGCCGCGCGCATCACGTCGCCCCAGACTTCGGCGATCACGCCGACGCCGCCGGCGGTCAGCACCGCGTAGATCACGAACGAGGCGAGCTGGCCGGCACTCATCGAGCCCGCCGCCACCGCATGCGCGCCCAGCCACAGCACGAAGACGATGGCGCCGAACACGCCGCCGATCACCGCAGCCGTCATCAGCGCGCGCAGCCGGGTGCGGCGGATGGCGGCAGCGAAGCCGGATTCGACCGTGCGGTCATAGCGCGCCGACTCCGCCGCTTCCTGGGTGAAGGCCTGCACGGTCGGCACCGCGTTGAGAATTTCCCCGGCCACCGCCGAGGTGTCGGCGATCCGGTCCTGGGCATCGCGCGATAGCCGGCGCACGGCCCGGCCGATCGCCACCAGCGGCACCACGACGGCAGCCAGCAGCACGATGGTGATCGCGAACAGGCGCGGACTGGTGACGCCAAGCATCACCAGCCCGCCGACGAACTGCAGGAAGCTGCGCAGCCCCATCGACACCGACGAGCCGACCACCGTCTGCACCAGCGTGGTGTCGCCGGTCAGCCGCGACAGCACCTCGCCGGTGCGGGTGGTCTCGAAGTAGGCCGGTGCCTGCTGCAGCATCCGCCGGTAGACGGCGCTGCGCAGGTCAGCGGTCACCCGCTCGCCGATCCACGACACGAAGTAGTAGCGCGCCGCCGTCGCCAGCGCCCAGAACAGCGCCAGCGCGCCAAGCGCCAGGAAGTGGCCGTTGATGTCGCCGCGCGTGGCATTGGCGACAAAGCCCTTGTCGATCAGGTCGCGGAAGGCGATCGGCACCACCAGCATCGCCGCCGAGCTGAACACCAGCATCACCGTTGCCAGCACCAGATAGCGCCGGTACGGCCGCATGAACGGCAGCAGGCCGGCCAGCGCCGACAGCTTGCGCGGCGACTTCGAGCCGGCGGCGTCGCGGGCGGGGGCGGAATCGGATGCCGGTGCGGTCATGGGCGGAGCGGTCGTGAAGCGGCAGGCCGGCATTGTACGGAGCCGCCGTCCGCCGCCTCGCGCCGTGCGGCGCGGCCGGCGCAGCCGCTACGATCCAGCCCCCATTTTCCACTTGCCCGTCCACCATGCCGACTTTCCCGCCCAGCCGCGCCGACGCGCTGGCCCGGCTGACCGCCTTCCTGCCGCGCGCCGGTGCGCACTACGCCAACGAACGCAATGCCGATCGCGGCCCGGCGGCGCGCGACAACGTGTCGCTGCTGTCGCCGGCCGTGCGCCACCGATTGATCAGCGAAGCCGAGATCGCCGCCGCCGTGCTCGACCGCTATGCGTTCTCGACCAGCGAGAAGTTCATCCAGGAAGTCTGCTGGCGCAGCTACTGGAAGGGCTGGCTGGAGCTGCGGCCGCAGGTCTGGGCCGATTACCAGGCGGCGCTGTCGGTACAGCTTGACCGCGTCGGCGACGGCCCCGGCGTCGACCGGCCCTTCCGCAAGCGCTGGCAGGCAGCGGTCGAGGGCGCCACCGGCATCACCTGCTTCGACGACTGGGTCGAGGAACTGCGCAGCACCGGTTACCTGCACAACCACACGCGGATGTGGTTCGCCTCGATCTGGATCTTCACGCTGAATCTGCCGTGGGTGCTCGGCGCGGACTTCTTCTACCGGCATCTGCTGGATGGCGACCCGGCGTCGAACACGCTCAGCTGGCGCTGGGTGGCCGGCCTGCAGACGCGCGGCAAGCATTACCTGGCGCGCGCCGACAACATCCAGAAGTACACGGCGAACCGCTACTGGCCGAAAGGCGAGCTGAACGAGGACGCGGCGCCGCTGCCGCCGGACGACCTGCCGGCGGCCGGCCGGATCGCCGAACTGCCGCCCCCGAAAGCCGGACTGCGCACGGCGCTCTGGCTGCACGAGGACGATCTCTGTGCCGAATCCTGGCCGGACCTCGACGGCCTCGACATCGTTGCGATCGGCGGCGACGTGACGCCGGCGGCACGCAGCCGCCTGCCGGTCAGCGAGGCGGTGATCGGCTGGACCGAGGCCGCGCTGACCGATGGCCTGGACCGCGCCGGTCGTCATTTCGGCCGGCCGGCCATCCGCATCACCCCCAGCCAGCGGCATCGCTGGCTGGAAGATCACCGCATCGAGCAGCTGGTGACCGCGTACCCGACGGTCGGCCCGGTGGCCGAGACGGTCGCCGTGCTGGAACGCGAGCTGGCCCCCCGCGGCATCCGGCTGATCCGGGTCCGTCGCGCCTGGGATACGGCGTTCTGGCCGCATGCCGGCAAGGGCTTCTTCCAGCTGCGCGAGAAGATCCGGCCGCTGCTGGCCGAGCTCGGCATTCCCTGAGCGGGGCTTCCCGGCCGACGGCCGGCAATCCTGTTAGCACTCGCCAAGCGCTTGTGCTGACAGGAAATTTTGACGCGGCAGGGGCTGAAATCCGGCCCGGGATTTGCAAGTCTCGAAGGGCTGATCCACTTCGCCTGGAGGACCTCATGCCGTCTCCCGACTTTGCGCAGTTCGGTGCCGCGTCGCTCGAACAGAAGGACCTGCTGTTCCTGTTCGAGCATTTCCCGGTGCCCGGTACCGACGCCGTGGACGCCGCGCGACGGGTGATCGAGCAGCCCAGCACGTTGGAATCGCTGCTCGAAAGCCGTTACGTGCAGGACGCCATGCTCGACCCGGACAGCGCCTGGGTGAACGTGTCGCCCAAGCTCTACTTCAACGTGATGCTGCGTCGGGCCCTGGCCGGCCGGCGCGACAGCGGCGAGCGCCGCACCATCCACTACCTCGCCAATCTGCTGGCGCTGTACGCCAGCAACGAGCGCCTGCACCACGTGCAGAGCGGCGAGGCCGAAAGCTACGACTACCTCGTCGATCTGGTGCAGGCGGCGCGCGATGCCCATCACGAGCGGCGTTTCCTGGTGCTGAGCCAGATCGGCAACTACGCGCTGTTCCTGGCCGGCTGGTGCGCGCCGTGGATCGAGCACCGCCGTCGCTATCACCACCGGCCGCTGGGGCTCGACTACTACTGCAACATGAGCCGCAGCCATTTCGCGTCGGCCGCCCGCCACGATCTGGCCGATGCCTACGGCCTGAAGCCGGTGTTCGCCCAGCTGGCGCTGCGTTTCGACTACTACCGGGACGGCATCGAGCGGATGGCCGGCGAACGGCTGCACTGAACGCCATGCGGGCCACGCCGGATTGATCATCGGCGCGGCCGGCGGCAGCCTTGGCCGGCTGCGGCGCCGGTGCGCCGCACCCGATCGAGCCGACCATGTCCCAGACCGCTTCCGCCGCTGTCCCGCCCCAGACCCGCGACTTCGCGATGACGCAGACGATGCTGCGCATCCGCGACCCCGAACGCTCGCTGCCGTTCTACGAGCGCGTGCTCGGCATGCGCCTGCTCGACCGCTTCGATTTCCCGGCGATGAAGTTCTCGCTGTACTTCGTCGGCTACCTGGCGGACGGCGAACAGCCGCCGGCAGACCCGGTCGAGCGCGCTGCCTGGACCTTCCGCCAGCGCGGCGCGGTGGAGCTGACCCACAACTGGGGCACCGAAAGCGATCCGGCGTTCGCCGGCTACCACGCCGGCAACAGCGATCCGCGCGGCTTCGGCCACATCGGCATCACCGTGCCGGACGTCCACGCCGCCTGCCGCTGGTTCGAGGAATGCGGCGTCGAGTTCGTCAAGCGCCCGGACGACGGCGCGATGAAGGGCCTGGCCTTCATCAAGGACCCGGACGGCTACTGGATCGAGGTGCTGGCGGCGGAGGTATCGGCGCGTCTGGTGACGGCTGGCCGCTGAGCCGCGCGCCCGCCGGTCCGGCAGCAGTGCCGGACCGGCGGCGGGGTGGCTTCAGGCGGCCTTGCGGGACGCCGGCTGGCTGTCGATGAACGCCTGCCAGGCGCCTTGCACGTCCTTCCAGCCGACCACGGCCAGCGGCGCACCGTCCGGCGTGATGAACATCAGCGGGCCGAGGAAGCTCATGTAGAACTCGCTGTCGACCGGGAAGCAGGTGTGATCGTGGCGGGCGCTGGCCGATTCGTAGCCGTAGCCGGGTGCGACAGCGGTATCGCCGCCCGCGTCCTTGCCGCCGCGCACATCCATGCGGCCGCGGGTCAGGAAGTACTCGCCCGGCCCCTGGTGGATATGGGCGTTGAACGAGGAGCCCTTCGGACAATCAAAGATCGCCGTCCAGGAGCCCATTTCCGGCGACACGTGCAGCAGCTTCCAGCGGATGCCGCCGGTCGACAGGGCTTCCGGGAACGGTGCCCACGGCTGGGCGTCGATCTGCACGTACTCTTCCGCGACCTGGCTTTTCATTGTCGATTTCTCCTCGCACTGCCGCGACGGCGTGGCCTGGGCTGCGGCTGCCGGGCCGTCGACCGGCGCCCGGGGCGAGCATGCGTCCGTCGCCGGGCGAGGTCGATACCGTGCGGCCCCTCGTCCGCCGCCGACGCCGGTATCATCGGCCCGGCCATGGCCCTGAAGATCACCGACGACTGCATCAACTGCGATGTCTGCGAGCCGGCCTGCCCGAACACGGCCATCTTCCAGGGGCCGGAGATCTACGAGATCGACCCGGCGCGCTGCACCGAATGCGTCGGCCACTTCGACGAACCGCAGTGCCGCGTGGTCTGCCCGGTCGACTGCATCCCGCTCGATCTGCTGCATGTCGAGTCCCGCGAGCAACTGCTCGACAAGTACCGTCGGCTGACCGCGTCCGCCGACACGCCTGCGCGCTAGCAGGGTGTCGGTCGCGGGGCTGCGCATCGGAATTCCACCCGTGATGAAGCTGACCCTCGTTCGTGCGCCGCTGCTGGCGCTGGTGTTGCTGTACGGCCTTGCGGCCGGCCCGCTGGCAGCCGGCGACCGTCCACCCGGCAACGCGATTGCCAGCGCCCACCCTCTGGCAACCAAGGCCGGGCTCGACATCCTCGATGCCGGCGGCAACGCCTTCGATGCGGCAGTGGCGGTGACGGCCGCGATCGCGGTTGTCGAGCCGACCGGCTCCGGCATCGGCGGCGGCGGCTTCTGGCTGCTGCACCGGGCCGCCGACGGCTTCGAAGTGATGGTCGACGGCCGCGAGGTCG
>CAYPJK010000052.1:0-11108 GCA_964411025.1 uncultured Nevskia sp. | reverse complement strand
AGTGCGACCGTCGACGGCGACACCTCGACCAACGACTCCTGCGTGCTGTTCGCGACGGCCCAGGTCGGAAGCCGCGATGTCGATGCCACGCACGCCGATTTCCCGCTGATCGCCGAAGCGGTCACCGAGGTCTGCATCGAGCTGGCCCAGGCGATCGTCCGCGACGGCGAGGGCGCGACCCGCTTCATCACCGTCGACGTCGAAGCGGCCGGCACCGTGGAGGAAGCGCGGCTGGTCGCGTACTCGATCGCCCACTCGCCGCTGGTCAAGACCGCGATGTTCGCTGGCGACGCCAACTGGGGCCGCCTGGCGATGGCGATCGGCAAGGCCGGCGTGCCCGGGCTGGATCCGGCCAAGGTCGACCTTTGGCTCGATGACGTGCGCCTGCTCGACGGCGGCGAGCCGCATCCCGCGTATCACGAGGATCTCGGCGCGGCGGTGGTAGCCAAGCCCGAGTTCACCATCCGTGTCGCGCTGGGTCGCGGCACCGCGAAGACCCGGGTCTGGACCTGCGACTTCAGCTACGACTACGTCAAGATCAACGCCGAATACCGCACCTGAAGCGGGGCATTGCACCTGATCGGCAACCGTCGTCGCCGCACGGCTGCCGACCGCTCGCCGAATCAGGCCAAGACTTCGCCCAGGAAATTCCGCAGCGCCGTCTGCGACCGCGCCTCGGCCACGGCGTCGTGCAAGGCCACGCCCGGCATGCTGGCGCCGGGCACCGCGAAGGCATGCAGGATCTTGCCGTAGGCATGCAACTGCCAGTCGCCGCCCGCCGCGTTCATCTCGTTGCGGAACGCGATCACGTCCTCGAACGGGGCCAGCGGGTCGGCATCGCCGTGCAGCACCAGCACCTTTGCGCTGATCGTCTGCTTCGGCAGATCGTGCCCCTTGAGCAGGCCGTGGAAGCTGACCACGCCCTTGACGTCGGCGCCGCTGCGGGCGAGGTCCAGCACGCACAGGCCGCCGAAGCAGAAGCCGAACGCCGCGATCCGCGTGGCATCGACTTCCGGCAAGCTGCGCAGGGTGACGAGCGCAGCGGTGATCCGGCGAGCCAGCAGCGCGCGGTCCTCGACGAACGGCGTCATCAGCGCCTGGCATTCCTCGACACCGTTGCCGCGACGGCCGTCGCCGTAGATGTCCAGCGCGAAGCCGACATAGCCGAGCTTCGCCATGTTTTCCGCCTGCTGGTTGGCGAAGTCGTCGCGGCCGCCCCAGGCGTGGCTGACCAGCACGCCCGGACGCGGCGCGCTGCTGCTGTCGTCGAAGTAGACGCGGCCGCGCAGGCGGGTGTCCTGATCCAGGTAGTCGACGCGACGGGTGACGATGGCCATGCGGGTGTTTCTCCTGAACGGTGGAATTGAGTGAGCGATGCAATGAAGCGGAAGGCGCGCGACGAGCGCAGCGCATCGTGCCGGCGCGATTGTGACCGCAGTGCGCTCGGCCTTGCGAACGTGGCCGGCATGGTGGGCAGGCGATGAGCGCGGTACCGCTGATTCCAGTTGCCTGCGGCGTGCTGATCGATGGCGAGGGCCGGCTGCTGATTGCCCAGCGGCCGGTCGGCAAGATCGCCGCTGGCAAGTGGGAATTCCCGGGCGGCAAGATCGAGCCCGGCGAGACTGCGCTCGAAGCCCTGCGTCGCGAGCTGCACGAGGAACTGGGTGTCACCGTGCGCCGCGCCCGGCCGCTGCTGCGCTTCCGTCATGACTACCGCGATCGGCACGTCGTGCTCGACACCTGGTGCGTGGAAAGCTGGGGCGGCGCGCCGGCCTCGCGCGAGCAGCAGGCGTTCGCGTGGCGGGCGGTCGACGATGTCGCCGACCTTGACCTGCTGCCGACCGTCGCGCCGATCGTCAAGGCGCTGCGGCTGCCGCCGCAGTACGTGTTCACACCGCCCGACGCGACGCTGTTCGAACTGCTGACCGGCTTGCCGCGCTTGCCGCGCGGGGCACTGCTGCGGCTGCGCCAGCCGGCGCTCGACGCGCGCGACTACGACGCCCGGGCCCGCAGCCTGCTGCCGGCCGTGCGGGCGGCAGGCCTGCGGCTGATCGTTGACCGCGATCCGGGCCTGGTTGCCGCCATCGGTGCCGATGGCTGGCATGCCACCAGCGTGGCGCTGAAGCGCTATGGCGGCCGGCCGATCGCGGCCGATCGCTGGTTCGGCGCGTCGGTCCATACGGCCGAGGAGCTGCGCGCGGCGCAGTGCGTCGATGCCGATTTCGCGGTGCTCGGCCCGGTCTTCGAGACCGCCACTCACCCGGGCGCGCCGGGGATCGGCTGGGAGGGTTTCGTCGCGCGGCGCGGCGAGGCGGCGCTGCCGGTCTATGCGCTGGGCGGGCTTTGCCCCGGCGACCTGGCCGATGCCCAGCGCCATGGTGCCCAGGGCCTCGCCGCGATCAGCGCGTTCTGGCCGCGCTGATCGCGCGGGTCAGCGCGGCGCGGTGATCAGCCGCGCCGCCATCGCCGCCAGCTCGTCGATCAGCTCCTCGCGCTGGAACATCGCCGGCGACGGCAGGCTCAGATAGCGCAGCAGCGTGAAGACGATGCTGTTGATCAGGATGAAGGCCCGCACCGGCGAGGGATCGACCGCGTGTTCGCGCAACTGCGCGAGCGCATAGGCCCGCAGCAGGTCGAGCATGCGGCTTTCGAAGCGGTGCAGCCCGCGGGCGATGTCGAGCCGGTGCCAGTGGCGCATCAGCTCTCGCGCCAGACCCTGGCGCGCCTCGAAGACGTCGAACGCCGCCGTCAGCAGCGCCCGCGCGAAGCGCTGCGGATCGGCACTGACGTTCTGCGCCGCAACCCGGTCGACGGCCGCAATCAGATCGTTGTTGACCCGGTCCATCAGGGCCGCGACCAGCGTGTTCTTGTTGTCGAAGTACTGGTACAGCGAACCGACGCTGACCCCAGCGCGCGCCGCGACGCGGACCGTGGTGAGGGCTTCGAGGCCGTCACGCGCCACGACATCGCCGGCCGCGTCGATCAGGCTGTCGACGAGCACGCGGGCGCGCTGCTGGATCGGTTTCTTGCGCATGCACTGGCGTTGAATAGGAGGCGAACGGGACGCGAGGGAAACGCGGATTGAATGCGAATAAACATTCGCAATAGGGTGCGCGTCAAGCCCTCACCCCTGCATCGCCATGACCCAGACCGCGCCCGGCTTCATTCCGTCCCGCCACCGTCGCAGCGAACACATCGACGCCGTGCTTGGCCGCCTGGGCCGGATCATGCCGGCGATCGAAGCCCCGGACGCCGAGCGCTGGCATCAGATCGGCATCGCGCTGATGCAGGGCGACGGGGCGATGGACACGCTGCTGGCGGCGATGAGCCAGCACGGCATGCGCGAGGCCCGCCAGCAGTTCGAGACGGTGCTGGCGCACGGGCTGGACGCGGTGCCGGACGCGCTGCCTGAGCTGCGCCGCTTCATCGCCGAGGTGTCGACTCCGCCAGCCTGGCTGGATCGCGCGCGTGTCGAACGCGGCGCCGAACTGTTCCGCCGCTGCGGCAAGACCGCGTTCCATGTCGGCCGCAATGTCGCGCTGCTCGGCGGCTACCAGGCCTCGGCGTTCAACCGCACCCTGATCCTCACCGGTGCGCTGCAGAAAGGCCCGACCCGGCGGCTGGCCGAAACCGTGCAGTGGAAGCTCGACTGCACGGTGGCCGGCGGGCTGCAACCGCATGCCATCGGCTGGCGCTCGACCCTGATGGTCCGCTTCATTCACGCGCTGGTGCGGCGCTCCGTGGCCGCGCGGCCGGACTGGCAGCTGGACGACTGGGGCCTGCCGATCAATCAGGCCGACATGGGCGCCACACTGTACGGCTCGCTGCTGGTGCCGGTGCTCGGCAGCCGCCTGCTGGGCATGCCGCAGACCCGCCGAGAGCGCGACGATGCGGCCCATCTGGTGCGCTATGTCGGCTGGCTGATCGGGGTCGACGAGCACTGGCTCGCCGACACCGAAGCCGGCGGTGCCGCGCAGCTGCTGCAGTTCCTGCTGAGCCTGACCAACCCCGACGAAACCAGCCCGATGATGGCGCGGCCACTCGCCCACGAGCCGCTGAGTCGCGAATACCCGAACTTCGGCTGGCTGCGCGGCCGCTACGAGTACGCGAAGAACCTGTCGATCAGCCGCGCTTTCCTGGGGGCCGAGGCGATGCAGCGGCTTGGCGTTCCAACCCGGATGCTGCCCTGGTACCCGCTGCTGGCGATCCCGCGCAACCTGGCGCGGCACAGCCTGAGCCGGCTGCTGCCGGGTGGTCGCCGGCGTGCTGCCGAGCGCGGCCGTGCCGAGCAGGAAGCCAATGTCCGGTCGATGGTGATGCAGCAGGGCGTGGCGGTCGGGGCGTCGCTGAAAGCGCCGCATTGATGCCTTGACGGGGATTGGCCCGCGTCAGGCTTCGTCGTCGAACGAGGCAGGATCCGGCTCGACCGGAATCGCGTGCCGACCATCGAACCAGGCGCCGAGGTCGAGCAGCTTGCAGCGCTCGCTGCAGAACGGCCGGAACGGGTTGCGCTCATCCAGCCGGCTGGAGGTGCCGCACTTCGGGCAGCGGGCGATGCGGACCGACGGACTGCTGCTCATGCAGGCTCGGCGTGGCTGCCGGCCAGCGTGCAGCACTGCAGGCGGAAGGTGATGTCGTCGGCGGTCTGCACATTGCGCTGGTTGACGTCGCCAAGGCGCATGAAGCGGAAGCTGAAGCGGTGCTTGCCGGCGCTGATCTCGGGATAGACGTCGGCGTCCGGCGGAACATGGACCCGCAGCAGCGGGAACACCCCTTGCGGCACATGCAGGTGCACGCCGCCTTCGGCGACATGCTCGGAGGCGGCCGTGGAATCGCGCAGCAGGTGCAGGTACAGGCCGATCGCCGCCTGGTACGGTCGCAGCAGCGAAAACCAGCGCGACAGGTCGCGCTCGGTGTTCGCGTACGGTCGCGACAGCCAGCGGTGGAAGGCCGGCAGGTCGAACATGCAGGTGCCGCCGGGAATGCCGCTGCGGTTCAGCACCGAGAACAGGAATTCGTTGTCGCGCAGCACCGTCGACGGATGCGCGCCGGAGGCATGCAGGGTGGCCAGCACGCCGGTGATCTCGGCGAGGACCGAATCGAGCTTGGCGCGATCGCACTCCGGGCGACTGCGCAGCCGGTTGAGCAGGCCGCGCTGCTCGGTCAGGTCGCGAATCAGCTCGGTGCGGAGATCGCTGCGGCCGATTACGGACAGGATGTCGAGCAGCGTCTGCAGGCCGGCGCGGATCCCCCAGACGGTGGCGTCGGCGGCGTGATGCGCGTACTCGGCGAACAGGAATTCGAGGCGCAGCAGCGAACGCGTCCGCTCATTGAGCGGCTGCTCGAAGCTGACCCATTCAGGGGAACGGTCCATCGAAACCTGATCGCCGACACCAATCCCGATTGTGACCCGCGTCACGCCATGCGGGCAAACCTTTTGCGTCAGATATCAGGCGCTTTCCGCAAGCCGGATGAACATCCGGTGCAGGCGCACCACCTGCGCTTCGACCGCCTGGGTCTCGTCGCGGTTGTCGATCACGTCATGCGCGGCGTCGAGGCGGCGCTCGCGGCTGGCCTGCGCGGCAATCATCTGCCGGGCCAGGGTTTCGCTGGCGGCGTCGCGCGCCGTCAGCCGGCGCAGCTGCACGTCTTCCGGTGCGTCAACCAGCAGCACCCGGTCGACCAGCGCGGTCATGCCGGCTTCGATCAGGATCGCCGCCGAGTAGATGCAGTACGGCGCGGTCTGCGCGGCGCGCCAGTCGGCGACCCGCTGGCGGATCGCCGGATGGGTGATCGCCTCCAGCGCCTTCAGCTGGGCAGGATCGCCAAACACCACTTCGCGCAGCGCCCGCCGGTTCAGCGTGCCATCGTCGTTGAGCATCGCGGCACCGAAGCGTTCGGCGATCGCGGCCAGCGCCGGCGATGGCGGCGCGACGACTTCGCGGGCGACGTCGTCGGCCTCCAGCAGCGGCACGCCGAGCGCGATGAAGGCTTTCGCGACATGGCTCTTGCCGCTGGCGATGCCGCCGGTCAGGCCGATGGTCAGCACGCCCATGTCAGCGCCCGGTGACCATGCCGGACAGCTGATCGCCCCAGATCAGCATCAGCCAGCCGGCGCCGGCCAGGTACGGGCCGAACGGGATCGGCACGTTGCGGTCGTGCTTGCGGAACACGATCAGGCTTAGGCCGACCAGCGCGCCAACCAGTGACGACAGCAGCAGCATCAGCGGCAGCGCCGCCGCGCCGAACCAGGCGCCGAGCGCGGCCATCAGCTTGAAATCGCCGTAGCCCATGCCGTGCTTGCCGGTCGCGATGCGGAACAGGTGGTAGATCGACCACAGGCTCAGGTAGCCGGCGATCGCGCCCCAGATGCTGGCGCTCATGCCGACGAACAGGCCAACGGTGCTGGCGGCCAGGCCGATCCACATCAGCGGCAAGGTCAGGTCATCGGGCAGCAGGGTTTCGCGCAGGTCGATCACGGTCAGCGCGATCAGCATCCAGCTGAACAGCAGCGCGGCGGCGAGCTGCGGTGACCAGCCGAAGCGCCAGACACAGACTGCCGACACCGCCGCGCTGAGCAGTTCGACCAGCGGGTACTGGACCGAGATCGCGGTCCGGCAGCTGGCGCAGCGGCCACGCAGCGCCAGCCACGACAGCACCGGAATGTTCTGCCACGGCCGGATCGCCGCGCCGCAGCCGGGGCAGCAGGACGCGGGGTAGGTCAGCGACAGCTTCCGGCCCGAAGGCGCATCGGCGGCCGGCAGGTCGAGCAGTTCGCGCGCTTCCGCCTGCCAGCCGGCTTCCAGCATGCGCGGCAGGCGCAGGATCACCACGTTCAGGAAGCTGCCGACCAGCAGGCCGAGCGCCGTGGTGGCGATGCCGAGGAACAGCGGGTCGGCGGCAAGCGCGTCGAGCAGGGCGGTCATGCGGCGGGCGGCCAAGGATGGAGGACGCCGATCGTAACCGCTTGGCCGGCTTCGCCGGCGCCGCGAAAGGATCTGCGGCAGCGGCCTGCGGGTCAGCCGGCGACGCTGCGGTCGAGTCCCGCGCTGCGGCTGGCCGGTCGCCGCACGAAGCTGTCCGGCGGCGCCGAGCGCACCGCGTCCAGGGTCAGCGCGATGTGGCGAGCGATCAGCTGCAGTGCGCGCTCGGTATCGCGGGCGATGGTGGCCTGCAGGATCGCCTCGTGTTCGTGATGGACGTTGCGCGGGATCGGCCGGTTCTGCAGCGTGTAGCGGCGGTAGCGCTCGGACTGCTGGTAGAGGATGCCGAGGAAATGCAGCGTCCAGGCGGACGGACAGGCCGCCAGCAGGCTGCGGTGGAAGGCCCGGTTGCGTTCCTCCCATTCGCGCACGGTGGCCAGCGAAGGCTGCTCGTCGAGCTTGTCCTGGGCCCGGCCCAGCCGGTGGAAGCTGGCCATGATCTGGCCTTCCCAGGCATCGTCGCCGTGCAGGATCGAAAGCCGCAGTGCCTCGCATTCGAGGTTGATCCGGGTTCGCGTCAGGTCCTCGAAGTCGGCCAGCGACAGCGCGGCCACGCTGAAGCCGCGCTGGCCCTGTGCCACCACCAGCGTTTCGGCGGCCAGCCGCGCCAGCGCTTCGCGCAAGGTCCCGGCACCCACCGCGTAGCGATCCTTCAGGTGCTCCACGCGCAGCTTTTCGCCTGGGGCGTAATGGCCCGCGACGATGTCGTGGCGCAGACGCTGGCAGGCCGCTTCGATCAGCGTGCGCGGTGCGTCGTCGGTTGCCGCGCCGTCGTGTCCCGACCAGATGATGTCCGGCATGTCGGCCGCTCGCTCCTTTCGCGCTGGGAATCCGGCCCGCAGGCCGTTTGGCAAATGTTACCGCACGGCAAGACGGGATTCTTCAAAATCTCGAGAAAACATATTGACCTCGATATAAGCCGAAAATACGATATTCCCAATGGCTCGCTGTCCGCTGCGCGCTTGCCATGTCCGCGCGCTGTGCAAGGCGTGCAGATCGGCTGTGCATCTGACCAGATGCGATAAGAAAGACGCCGTTGCGATACCTATTCCGTATCGCAAAACCGAGCCAAAAGTATTGGAACTGCGGGGGGCGAGACGCCAGTCTTCGCCGACGCAAAAAGGGCCCGACGAGGCTCGCGATTCGGGAGAAAGCGCAGGCAGGAACGGATCCAGCGGGGTGCCGCCAACGGGCCTGCGGCATCGGCGAACGGCGATCCAGCGCGTTCGCAGACCGCCACCTGCACCGCCACGGCGATCCAGCCGCGCCGCCTGTCGGCGCTCCCGAATGACATAACAACCAGTGCCGGTCGTCGGTCGCGGTCTGCGACGGACAGCCGAAAATCATGATGTGTGGAGGAGCGTGACCGATGACCCCAACCAAGACCGCGCTCAGCGCGGCGACCCTGCTGCTGGGCGCAGCAGGCTGCGTGCAGCCGCCTGACCTGACGGCAGTCCGCGCGGAGCGCGACAAGGCCGTGCAGCGCAGCGACAACTTTCAGGCAGCGGCCGGCAATGGCCAGCAGCTGGTCTCCGCCGGACGGGGCGGCGTGCTGGTGACCTCGGGCGACGGCGGACGCCACTGGCAGCGCGAGCAGTTGCCGCTGCCGGCCTCGGTGGTGGCGATGAGTGCTTGCCCGGACGGCCGCTTCGCAGCACTCGATTTCTACCGCAAGGTCTGGATCGGCGATGCCCAGGCGAAGAACTGGACGCCGCGGCCAATCGAGGGCGATTTCAACCCGGTCGACATCGATTGCGATCCGCAGAACCGTCTGTGGGTGGTCGGCAGCTATTCGACCGTGCTGATGAGCGCTGATGCCGGCCAGACCTGGAACGCCCAGCCGCCGGGCGAGGACGCGATCCTCACCGCCGTGCAGTTTGTCGATGCCGACCACGGCTACATCGCCGGCGAGTTCGGCACCCTGCTGAAAACCGCGGACGGCGGAGCCAGCTGGACCAAGCAGACCGGCCTGCCGGAGGCGTTCTACCCGTATGCGATGCGCTTCCGCGATGCCGGCACCGGCTGGGTCAGCGGCCTGGCCGGGGCGATCCTGCAGACCGTCGATGGTGGCGCGACCTGGACCGCACAGGACAATCCCGGCGCAGCGCCGGTCTACGCGCTGCAGGCGGTGGGAAGTGCGATGTACGGCATCGGCGGTGGCGGCCGGGTGCTGCGGCTTGACGGCAACGCCTGGACCGCGCTCGACGGCGCGCCACCGTTCCCGGCCGATCTTGCTGCCGGTGCGGCGTTGGAGCCGCAGGGTCTGCTGGTGGCCGGTGCCGCCGGTGCACTGCAGGTGGTCGACGTCTCCCCCCGGGTCGCCGCCGTGTCCGGAGGCCAGCCATGAGCCTGCGTGCCCGTGTCACTGCCGCGCTGCAGCGTGGTGAAAGCTGGATCTTCGCCCACCCGGCCGCCGTGCTGGCCGGCATCTTCGCGACCACGCTGCTGTTCGCGACCCAGGTGCCGTCGCTCAAGATCCTGACCGACTTCAACGACCTGCTGCCGCAGCAGCATCGATACATCCAGACCTACAACCGCATCAAGGAAAACTTCGGCGGCGCCAACCAGGTGGTGATGGCGATCGAGGTGCCAGCCGATGGCTCGGCCGGGCCGGACATCTTCAACGACAAGACGCTGGCGCTGGTCCACGAGGCCACCCAGGGCATCGACACGCTGCCGAGCATCAACCACAACCTGATCTCCAGCCTCACCCACCGCACGGTGCGCAAGGTGTTCGTGCGCGAGGACGGCGGCTTCGGCTCGCAGCCCTACTACGACGCCCAGAAGCCCGAGCACACGCCCGAACAGCTGGCCCAGCTGCGCAAGGACGTGCTGGCCAATCCGCAGGTCTACGGCCTGCTGGTGTCGCCGGACCGGAAGGCAGCGCTGATCAAGGGTCAGCTCAACGAGGGGGCGATCGACTACGCCGCAACCTTTGCCGAACTGCAGAAGCTGCGTGCCGCCGTCACCCGCGACGGTCATCAGGTCTACATCACCGGCAACCCGGTGCTGACCGGCTACGTCTACACGTACCTGAACCAGATCGTCGGCATCCTGTTCTGGACGCTTGCGCTGCTTGCGACCCTGCTGATCGTCTACTTCCGGCGGCTGTACGGCATTGCGCTGCCGCTGCTCGGCATCTCGCTGTCGTCGCTGTGGGGGCTCGGCTTCATGGCCTGGCTCGGCTTCAATCTGGAGCCGCTGTCGATGCCGATCCCGTTCCTGATCGCCGCGCGAGCGATGTCGCACGGCGTGCAGCTGGTGGCGCGCTACTACGAGGAGCTGGCGGTCACCCACAACGGCAAGCAGGCGGCGCGCAATGCGCTCGATGCCCTGTTCCGGCCCGGTTCGCTGGCGATCATCGTCGATGCCGTCTGCATCGCCGTGATGATGCTCGGCGCCGCGCCGTTCAACTGGAAGCTGGGTGTCTCGGCCGGCTTCTGGGCGTTCTCGGTGATCTTCACCGTGCACTTCATGATTCCGCTGGCGCTGACCCTGCTGCCGCAGCCGAAGGACATGGCCAACAAGAACCAGGGCGTGCGTTCGGCACTCGGCCGCTTCATGGCCGCCACCGGCGGCAAGCCGAGCGGCGCCGTCGCCATCCTCGGCATCACCGCGCTGCTGGTGATCGCCGGCACGCCGCTGGCGCTGACGGTGAAGATCGGTGAATCGGAACCCGGCTCGCCGATCCTGCATCGCGATCACGACTACAACCGCTCGACGACGGCCGTGAACCAGCTGTTCCCCGGTTCCGAGGAGCTGCACATCATCGCCCGCACCACCGAGCCGGGTGGCCTCAAGCGGCCCGAGGTCATGCAGGCGATCGAACGCTTCCAGCAGCTGATGCTGCAGGACCCGTCGCTGGGGGGCGTCAAGGCGATTCCGGCCGTGGTGCGCCAGGTCAATCGGCTCACCCACAACGACGATCCGCGCTGGGCGCAACTGCCGGACACGGCGGGCGAAATCGGCGGCCTGATGTTCGCGTATCTCGCATCGAGCCCGATTCCCGGTGCCCTCAAGGAGTTCGTCAATGCCGACGAGACCGAGGCCGATCTGGTGTTCTTCTACAAGGACCACCAGGCCGACACCATCACCCGCGCGCTGGCGCTGGCGCAGGAATCGGCA